>JAKSBJ010000159.1 GCA_022361195.1 Flavobacteriales bacterium | reverse complement strand
CCTTGGGGTGGAGGATCAGCAGGTTCGCCAGGTGCCCTAGGTTTAGGTGGTGATGCCGGACCAGACCCATGCTTCGCTATTGGTGGCGGAGGCGGTGGTGGCGGAGGCTACTACGGTGGAGGTGGCGGTGGATCCGACTGCTGGGGTGGTGGTTCCCTCGGAGGAGGGGGCGGAGGAGGAGGTTCCTCTTTAACACCTGGTGGTGGAACATGTACTGCCGGAGATAACCCAGGAGATGGATACTTGACCATTGATTATGTACCAAACGATCCTATTGGTGGAACTACTTCTGCTTTGCCAGATTCGGTATGTGTTGGTGACACTTCGCAATTAGTATTAATCGACTATTTTGGAGATTTACAATGGGAATCAGCTCCTTCACTTGCCGGACCATTTGTGGCCATGGGAGTTGGAGATACCTTAGATACCTTGGTAACAGCACCACTTTTGGTGACGACTTGCTATAGAGTTGAAGTAACAGCTTGTGCTGGAACTGTAGAATATTCAGATACGGTTTGTGTCTTTGTAAAACCTTATCCAATTATTGACGCCGGTTTAGATACCACCGTTTGTGACGGTGAAATGGTTACACTTACTGCCGATAACCCTGATGGAGCAGATATTTCATGGGATGGTGGTATAACTGATGGTGTTGCCTTTACTCCAACTGTTGGAACGACGGAATATACCGTCACGGCGGACTTGATAGGTTGTATCTCGGAAGATTCTGTTTTTGTGACGGCCTTACCGTCACCGGTAATCGCAGCCACAAGTGATGATTTTGATAATGAAATTTGTGAATTCGACGATATTACCTTATTAGCTGTTGGTGCAGGTGCTGATGGAGATTACAGTTGGGATACTGGTATTATGAATGGAGAGCCATTTGTTCCATTAGTAGGAACTCAAACGCATACGGTAACAGGAACAAATTCTGATGGTTGTTCCAACACAACATCCATTACTGTAATTACACACCCAACGCCTGAGGTTGACTTAATTGCTTCTGATACACTTGGATGTGACCCATTCTTTACGACTTTTACTGGGTTTTCAGATGTGTCTGAGACGGTTTGTAGATGGTATTTTGGAGACGGTGATAGTTCTAATGTTTGTGGTTTTGTTGAGCACACTTATGAACAAGTTGGTGAATATACCGTGACGTATAAAGTAATAGACATTCATGGATGTACCAATAGCGTTACAAAAGAGAATTATATTGAAGTTCGAAAAACTCCAGAGGCAGCCTTTATTTGGGGGCCATGGGAAGCAATAGTTGAGCAAACAGAGGTAGAGTTTACCAACGAGTCTCTTTTCTCTACGAATTACGAATGGGACTTTGGTGATGGATCAGCAATTAATTACGAAGTAGATCCTGAGCATCAATTTCCACCAGAAGTTGGAGACATTGAATACTTTGTTCGTTTAACAGCATTAAATGAGATTGGATGTTCGGATGTGGCTTACGGAGTAGTGCCAATTAAAGACATCATCATCTTCTATATTCCAAATATCTTTACTCCTGATGGAGATAAGTTTAACGAAACATTTAAACCTCAATTCTTCTCCGGTATTGATATTTATGATTTCCACATGGTTATTTATAACCGTTACGGTGAAATTTTATTTGAGTCGTTTGATACCGAATCGGGATGGGATGGAACTTACGGAAGCCGTGGTTTAATTCAGGATGGAACTTACATCTGGCAAATCGACTTTAAAGAGAATATGTCCGACAAGCGTCACAAGCATCACGGACATGTGACCATTATGAAATAAAACAGCTTATTCATTGATGAAACGCCCGGTATAAAGCCGGGCGTTTTTTATTTATCAGCAATTGCCACTTCCTGCAAGTTTTTGTTTTGGGAACACATTGATCTAAAATCATATTAGATCCTAATCATTGCAATTAAATATTAGCTGCTTTGACCTGTAACATCATGCAGCGGATTGAAAAGATTTAAAAAAGGGATAATGTTAAATTCTTGAGTCGAGCCAATTTTTTAGCTATCATTAAACTTTATTAACCTAAAACTTAAAGCAATGAAAAATGTATTTCTATTGTTAGCAGCTATCGTCTGCTTTTCATTTTCCGGTTTCAGCACAAAGGTCAAAATCGGAAATACCACTTCGGATTGGATTACTGTCAGAATTGGATTTAATGACGGGGCGGATTGTACAGTGGATGAGTGGGTAAATGTTTGTATTCCACCAGGTGGTTCCACGATTGTAAGCTCAACCATCCCCGCCGATGTTCCTGTAATGGCCAGAGCTTACACGGGTTGTCCTCCAGATCCGTTTGCAGAAAGTTACACTGGAAATCCAGCTTTTGGCTGCACTCCACCACCAGACACAGTTCCTTATCTGCTTACTTGGTATGATCCAATGGATGGAGAACATTGGGGAGTAACAGTTGAATAACCTGATCAATTATTTTTCTTTTAATCGTAAGACGGGTGTTAGACATCCGTCTTTTTCATGAACAAAAGTGTCAGAACCACACTTTGAGCTAATATTCATAGAATCTGACCCAAAATGAAAAGCTTTTTTTGGGTTGAATATCTAAAATTGTATCATTAAATTTATGAGACAAGACTTTATGGTGACGGAACAATTAAACAGTCTAAAACCGCCTGTTTTAGGGCAGGTATCTAAAGAGGGGATTAGGGAATATTTTAAAAATAGCTGGGAGATTTATGAGGTGCTTTTCAGTGCTATTTCAGATGACTCAACTTATTACGAAAGTCCTGATCCTTTGAGAAACCCTTTAATCTTTTATTATGGGCATACAGCTGCTTTTTACATCAATAAGCTAAAATTGGCTGGATTAATTTCAGAAGGGATTAATGATCAT
>JAKSBJ010000175.1 GCA_022361195.1 Flavobacteriales bacterium | reverse complement strand
TTTGGAAGATTATATTGACGAAACAAAGGAACTGATAAGTGATGCCTTAGATGAAGATCCAAATAAATACTTCACCATTAGTCAATTCAATACTTCTATTGAGTCTGATATTACTGTTACTGGTGGCTTTGGAGACGAAACGGTTATTCCGGGCTTAAAATCATTTATTACCTCCAGAGGAGAAACAGTAACGAATCAATTGAGTGATCATGATCACAGTTGCACTACTGTTAGTTTAGATGAAGAAGAACCAGCAGATGAGTATTTAATTTATCCAAATCCTTCAGAAACGGGTGTTTTTACGCTTCGTTCATCAGGAGGAATTGAGCAAATTCAGGTTTATTCTATGGTAGGGAGTTTGGTTTTTAGTATGTCTAACATTGGAGATAATGAATTTCAACTTGACTTGAGTGAACAAAAATCAGGGATGTATATGGTTCAAATAAGCGATCAGGAAACCGAGACATTATTGAAAATAGTTAAGCAGTAAATGAGAATGTTATCAACGGCATTTATATAATTGTTATTTACCATCCAGTTTTTTTAACCAACACAATAAAGCATTCGTTAAATGCTATTTAATCTTTTGACTAGATGGTTAATTGATTATCTTTCAAGCTCAAACTTAATATGAATTAATAACAGTCAACGCCTAATTAAATGAAATCAATTTCTATACTTTTTTTTGTTTTATGTAGTGTCTCTCTTTTTGCTCAGGATGTATCAGGAAGTAAGGATCATGAGATAATCAGCCGGTATCCTGGATCAGAAATTAGGTTCTACTACCAACAAGATTATGCAGAGTTGAAATTGCCTACAGCTGTTAAAGAATCAGTTCCAGCTGAGGTTCTAACAGCCAAAGGAAAGCATACGTCCATTCTCTATGCCGGGCCAAAAGATGTTAGTCCAATTCAGATATTTAGAAACTATGAAGAGGCAATTAAACAGGCTAACGGAAATGTTTTGTTTAGCTGTGAAGGAAAATATGCTCCCAATGGTTGTGATGATTATAAGAAGTATTATAGTTTAAGTTTTTTTAATGAGAACTATTATAAAAACCGCTATAACAATACAGATCAGTATATTTTAATGAATGGAAGTGATGATCAGGCATTTTTGTTAGCTGTTTTTGAAGAGGCAGAAAAAACAACATATGTTGAAATTGGGATTGATGGTGATTCATGGAATGGACAGGCTGGAATTCAAGTGGAGATCATTGAAGAAAAGAAGATGGTAGGAGGTTTGATTACAGCTAAGGCAATGAAAGAGGGGATTGATAAAAATGGGAAAATTGCTTTATATGACATCCATTTTGATACCGGAAAAGCAACATTAAAACCAACTTCAAATAAGCAATTAGATGCAGTGGTAGAATACCTTAAAAATAACGCTGATGTTTCTATTTATGTTGTTGGTCATACAGATGATACAGGACAGTTAAGTTTGAATGTAGATTTATCTGAAAAGCGTGCAAAAGCAGTGAAAGATTACCTCGTATCAAAGGGAATTTCAGCTTCTAGAATAGTAGCTAAAGGAGTGGCTTCATTTGCACCGGTTTCTACCAACGAAACTGAAGGTGGGAGAAAGTTGAATAGGAGGGTAGAGTTGGTAAAACAGCTGAAATAGTAGTACTTCAGAAAAGGAAAGTTTGGGTCAACAATTAAGATTGGCTTAGAACAAAAGAAAAAGCGCTAGTCAAAGACTAACGCTTTCCAGGATTCAATCTACTGAAATTGACTTACTAAAGTAGATTATAAACGATAAGAACGATATCTATAATAGTTGCAACTGATGCAATACTTAGAATTGTTTTCATTGGTTGTACAGCCAGGATCCATGCTAACAATCCCATAGTAGGGAAAATTAAGAACCCGATTTGAACAGGAGAAGATAATGCACCTACACCAACTGCAATTCCTCCCAAACACACATTCCACAATAACAATACAGAGATAATCCCATAACGTTGTTGTTCAATGTTTCCAACCCACTTTGCAGAAAGGCGACTAATTAATCCGCTTCCTGTTTGAATATTTTCTTTAGAACTTGCTTTACTTTCTTTAATGCTTACCGTTTGTCCCATGATTATTCGTTTTTAATGTTTAAACAAAGCTAGGGTAGAAGTAAGGAGATAAAAAAGATGGCTGTCAAACCAAAACATGATCTTGATCAACTTTTCTAAAAAGGCATAAAAAAAGGCCGATTAACATTTAGTCAATCGGCCTTCTTTTTTTTTTAAGGAAGTACTTTATTTCAGTATCGTGACATGTCCTTTATGTTTATGACGTTTGTCCGACATGGTTTCTCGGAATTCGATTGACCAGGTGTAAACTCCTTCGTTCACTAATCCTCGCGTTCCGTAAGTTCCGTCCCATCCAACTGCGGCATTAAAGGTTTCAAAAACAATTTCACCGTAGCGGTTGTAAATTTTCATATTAAAGTCGTAAGGATCATATCCAGAGTAGAACACCGGTTGGAAAGTTTCGTTGTAATCGTCTCCGTCTGGTGTAAATACATTTGGAATATAGAATGTAATTACGTCATTAACAATAATCAACTTCGTTAAAGAATCTGTACATCCCAATTCATTCCATACTGTTAAGGTAACTGGATAAGCTACATTTGGTACGTCAGGGAAAGTATGTGAAGGACTCTCCAAATCCGAAGTAGGAGTACCGTCACCAAAGCTCCACAAATACTCAGTTGAATATAAAGAGTTGTTTACAAACTGTACATTCGGATCAACAATTGTTACTTCTTGATCAGAGTATCCAAATGCTGGAATTGGGAATGGTACAACTTCAATGTAATTTGAATAAGTCACAGTATCGATACATCCATCAGCTGTGGTTACAGTCAAGGTTACATCGTAGAATCCATCCGTTTTAAACTTATTGATAACTGAACTACATCCACTTGCTGTATTTCCGTCAGAGAACCACCATTCGCAGCTTACTCCCGGCAAATCAGTTGTATTTGTAAATTCTACTGTTAAAGGTTCACATCCTAATGTCTCATCAGCAATGAATGAAATTAGAGGCAGTGGATTAACATGAACAATAACTTCATCTGTATTTTGACATCCATTAGCGTCTGTTCCAGTTACCGTATAAGTGGTTGATCCAACAGGTGGTTCAAAACTAACTCCATCCGAAGCTCCACCAGTCCATACATATGAACCTCCGTCACCAGCTCCCGTTCCGTTTAGCACCGTTTCAAAACCTTCACAAATCGTTCGGTCAATTCCGGCACCAATAGTTGGTAGAGGATTTACAGTGATTGTTACAGCATCAGGAGTAATACATCCTAATAAGTCTCCTTCAACAATGTACGTAGAGGTCCCTAATGGTGGAATAAATCCAACTCCATCCGTGATACCACCACTCCATGTGATAGTTGCACCGTCAGGATTAAGAGCCGTTAAAGTAGCCATATCACCATCACAGATTGCAAAATCAGGTCCCGCTGAAATAGTTGGGAAAGGGTTTACAGTAACAAACAATGAGTCCTCTGAAATACATCCCAACAAATCAGCAGTTACAGTATATTCGGTTACACCTAAAGGTGGTACAAATGCAACTCCATCAGTTACACCACCATCCCAGGTCAAAGTAGAACCATCAGGATTAATGGCTGTTAAAGTAACCATCTCGCCATCACAGACTGTTTGATCTGCTCCAGCATCAATAATAGGTAATGGTTTTACGGTTACGCAGACAGTGTCTGAATAAACAATTGTTCCGCAGGAAAGAATCTCGGCTCTATAGCATACATCTGCATATAAAGGTGGAGTAATCCAAACGTCCAGGGTGTCTCCCGGATCAGTATCTGTAAATGGTCCTGCCGAAGTAGGGGCAGATTGCCATTGAATAGTTCCGTTATAGTCAATTAAAGAAATCTCTGTAGAATCGCCAAAACAAATTGAGTCAGGCATTGCGGCTGTTGTTCCTCCAACTGGTGCAGCAGGAACGTACTCGATCGTTAAATATCCGTCTCCGGTGTTATCTCCGGCAGTACATGTTCCACCACCAGGTGTTAAAGAGGAACCTCCTCCTCCGCCCCCTCCTCCGAGGGAACCACCACCCCAGCAGTCGGATCCACCGCCACCACCACCGTAGTAGCCTCCGCCACCACCGCCTCCGCCACCAATAGCGAAGCATGGGTCTGGTCCGGCATCACCACCTAAACCTAGGGCACCTGGCGAACCTGCTGATCCTCCACCCCAAGG
>JAKSBJ010000348.1 GCA_022361195.1 Flavobacteriales bacterium | reverse complement strand
TTTAATTGATAGTTCAAAAAAGCTCCTTTATACGGACAATGTTTTATCTGAATGTTATGCTCAAAAGGCTCTTGGACTAGCTTCCTTAAAGAAAGATTCTTCAGGTATATCTAAAGCAAACAAAGCATTAGGAGATGTATTCCTGATTGGGCAAGATTATTTTCGTGCAAAACAGCAATATAGTTTGGCTGAAGTACAATTATTACAGCTTGGAGCCTATGATAAAGCAGCACTTTGTAGAAACAATTTAGGAATTGTTTACAGAGAGTTGGGAATGTTTGATGAGGCAATATCAGTTTATCTTAAGAATATCAAATTTTTCACCTTCAGTCAGGAGAAAGATAGACTTGTATCAACCTATAATAACATTGGAATTATCTATGAAAAAATTTCAGATTATGATAAAGCAATGGACTATTATAGAAAGGCTATTAATTTGGTAACTAAGGATCAATTGGAGACCAAAATATCTCTCCTGTTGAATATTGGAGCGATTCATGATTTGCGTGATAATTTGGATAGTGCCGAATTTTATTATTTAAAGGTAATTGAACTTGCAAGTAAAAATGAAGTGAAGGATGTTTATTTAGTAAGTGGTGCTTATTCCAATCTATCCATCGTTTATTCCAAAGAAGACAAACTCCATCAGGCAAAACAAATTCAATTAGAAGGATTAAAAATTGAGGAGAGTATGGATTTGATTCGTCCTCTTTCTTATTTGAATTTGGCTAACATTTATTACGAAATGGGAAAATTGAATGACGCTACAATTTATGCCCAAAAGTCACTTGACCTCTGTCGTGAAACCGGGAGTAAATGGACTGAGTTGGCAGCGTTGGATTTGCTTATTAAAGTAAATCAAGAAAAAGGAGATTCTCAGGCTACGGCCAAATATGCCGTATATCGCAGTGCTTTAAAGGATACAATTTTGACAGCGGAAAACCTTGAAGAATTGAGAAGATTAGAGGTTTTACATGAGGTTGAAAAGAAGGATTATGAGAATAGTTTGCTGGAATCAGAAATTGTGATTAAAAGTCAAAAATTGAATTTGATTTCAGAAAAAAGTAAACGACAAAAGATATGGGGCTATTTTTTGATCGTTGCCCTTTTAGGAGCGGTTATCATTTTATTTGTTCTTTACAAAAAGAATAAACTTAAGAAAGAGCTAATTCAAAAAGAAAGGGTCTTGCATGAAAAGGAAACCAATGAGCATTTGTTAAAACTTCAAAACGAGCGTTTGGAAAAGGAAAACCTAAAGGCACAACATGATTTGGCTAATGTACGTAACCAACAGCTTAAATTAGAAAATGACGGAATTAAAAGGGAGCTTGTTTCAAATGCATTTTTAACCAATGAAAAAAATGAAATCTTGACAAAAATTAATGAGCTTTTAGATAATTCTGTAGGGTTAAAAACAATTCATGAAGTTAGGGATATTATAAAAAGCAACATTGAAAATGATACTTCCTGGGAAGTACTAAAACTTCATTTTGATAAAGTACATCCTGATTTCTTTGTAAAGTTAAATAGCTACTTACCCAATATAACACAACTAGAGCAGAAGCATTGTGCTTATATCAAATTAAAAATTTCAAATAAAGAGGTAGCACGAATTTTAAACGTGGAATTAAAGTCGGTGCAAATGGCTCATTATCGTTTAAAGAAAAAATTAAATCTTCCGGAGAACCAAACCGTACGAGATTTTATTGATCAGCTCTAATTAAGATGAGTTGGGGCGAACTCACATGATTTTCTCTGTCATTCCAATATAAGCTGATAGGGGTGAATTAACTGGATGTAGAACCTTTGTAGGGTCTGTTTTTCCTTGATAATATTGGGGATTTAGAATCTTCGCTGCGAAATTAAAAAAGCAGATATGAAGCGTAAATTACGGTCCCTGACAATGCTATTTAGCATGTTGATTTTGCCTTGCAGTTTTGGTCAAATCAATTTGAACAAGGTCAAAAACAAGATGTCAAATTCTGTTGGTAAGGATGAAAAGAAAAATTCAGCCAGCAAAGACGAATCGACTAAAAATAACTTTGTTACCGATTCATACAATGGTTTATTGGATATTATAAGACCATTGAATTATTCTTTAAATTCTAATGGAATAGAACTGGCCTTAGAAAAACTTAAAGACTATAACTATTCTGCAATAAGAACAGAAATGGATGAGGTAAATCAAGCGACCTTATCGGAGACGGCCAAAAATCTTCGTAAGTATTTCCTCTCCTTTGAAATGTTTGGTAATCTGGATGGAAAAGAAATTGCCGGAAAAAACCTTCGATTAAAGTTAATTGAGTTGGCTAACTCTAATTACCAACAAGCATGGGAGTTAAAATCGTCTAATACATCCTCTGCCATTGAGAATTTGCGTAAAGGAGCAAAAGTGATGGAACTAGCTCAAATTTTGTTTCCCAAAGAAGATGAGAATGATTTGATAATCAGCAAAATAAACAATCTGATATCAGAATTAGGGGCTGATTTTGAGGCTGAATACACCAGTGATTTTCATAAAGAACATGTGGGGAAAATTATTTTTTCAAATCAAAGAATTGAACCAGGAGAAGAAAATTTGTCCCCAGAGAAAAACCATTTTGAATTTAAGGAGAACATTTATGCAATTGCATATTTGGAGGGGGCAATAGGGAACTATGTTTTTGATTTTACCGAAGGCAAAAGTAATGCCCGATACTCCATCCAGATTAATGGGAGTCAGCATCATATCAATTTTGAGATTCCAAAAGAGTTTAAGAATAAAAACTATTGGCAAATAGAGATTATCCCAAGTTTCGAAAAAGCAATCCATGAAACCAATGCGGTTGATTGGTATCGACTGCTGAAAAATCTTCCGCCAGATGTACATGAAGTAAAACTTTGGTTATGGTTAAATGGTAAACAGGTGGCGGAGTTTGAGAGAACTCTAACCTTAAATTGGATGGAGGGAATTGATAGTGATTGGTTACAAGTGAATGCTGAAAAGGCAGTATCTGAAGCTCCGGCCAATTTTGCTAAAATTAGGAAACTACCTAATTGGTTTCAAAAGCCAAATGTCCCATTTACAGCAACCGAACTGAGTGAGAACAATATTGCCAGGATGTATAAAGCAGAGGGGGTTAATTGCGCAGAGGTCAAACAAGTACATGTGTTTTCCAGAGGAGGAGAAAATTCCCAGTCAAGTTGGAAAATTGAAAAGAACGAATTTGATATCCCTATCCGTAAAGTTCAGAATGGAATTATAGGAATTGTGTACAAAGGTGTTGATGGTGTCTGCTATTATGAAGAATACATCTATGTAACCAAAGAGTATGAAGGGGGAGGAAAGTATGCCCCTCCAAGGTTGAGAACTGGAAAGAAAGATCGTAAGCAGATTGATTGTACCAATATTTAAATCCCTAAGAAATGAGACAAAATAAAAAACATGAACTCTTTGGAGTAATATATCACTTCACAAATGCCTTGAGAAACCCAAGGCTGAAGTTTAAGTTCATTGCGTTAATTGTTGCACTATGCATTAATGCTATTTGTGTTGGACAATCAACTGATGACCAGTCGGATACTCTTCAAGCATTGAAAAGTATTGAAGACCTTTCCTTCATGGAAGGAAATTGGTCAGGTACGGGTTGGATCATGATAGCCAGAGAGCGTAAAACATTTGTACAGACCGAAAGCATAGAGGCAAGACCTTTTGAAAATATCTTGGTAGTAGAAGGCCTTGGGTATGACGATGACAGTAGTTTAATCGAAAAAAGAATAATCCATAGTGCGTTTGGTGTTATATCCTTTAATGAGGAAATAGGCTGTTTAACCATGCTTTCTTTTTCTACAACTGGAGGGAAAATGGAAAATGAAATCGTCTTGACAGGAGATAAAAAACTAGAATGGTCCTTCAAGAATGAAAATGGGATGGAAATTCGTTTTAGAGAGGACTTTTCTAAAGAGGGATATTGGTTAGAGGTAGGAGAATATTCCTTTGATGGGGGAGAAGAATGGGTGCCCTTTTTTGAAATGACTTTAAAGCGAATTTGTACTAAATGTACTGATGATTCAAATAAAAAAAAGGAGACCAATGATTAAAAAGCAGGCCATAACAGTTATAGCAGGGACACTTGTTTTGTTCTTGTGGAATGCCATTTCATGGATGGTTCTACCTTTACATTCCAATACCTTTAAAAATATTCCAGATTCAGTTTTTGAGGAAGAAATACTTCAAAAAACAATGCCAGAAAGTGGTGTGTATCATTATCCAGGTTTACCTAAAAATAACTCTGCAGAAAGTCTTCTGGAGGTTGAAAATAAGTTAAAAAACAATCCTAGGATTACCTTAATGGTTTATAAGAATGAGCCCACAAAGTTGTTTGACCCATCCATCTTTATAATGAGTTTCCTCATCAATTTGGCGACCGTTCTTCTCACTTTTTATGTTGTTGCCAGAATCGAGCAGAAAAGTTTGGGTAAGATACTAATAACAACACTCACCATTGGTTTGATTAGTGTGTTAGTTGGGGATTTAAGTCAAATGAACTGGTACTTGTTTCCTTTGGACTATAGTTTGGTGAATGTATTTGATAAGCTCATTTCCTTTAGTTTACTAGGAATTCTATTTGGGGCATACACATTTAAGGGATTTGAAAAGACCCAATAATCTGGAAATAGAAGTTTAGATATGTGAACAGAGTAGAATTTGAGTATCAATAGTCAATCATTCAAACTCAAGTTGGCAGCTGGGGCCTAATCTTCATCTATTTCCAATTTCTTATCGAATGAATTTAAAAGCAAGCATTAAATCGATGTTATGATTGATAGGGTTTATAGTCATACGCCTAAATGTGAAAGTCTGACTCATTATATCGATTGTTACTACTTCCACGAATCATTTCATCAAAATTCAACTAGGATACTATTCGACTATCCTCATTACAAAGAAGTGTTAATTGTTAGTTTGAATTCTGATGAAACTCTTCATGTTGATTTTAGCAGAAACTACTTTCATCCCAAGGAAATAGTTTTAGATAAGGATTTTCAGCGATTAGGAATTGTGTTTAAGCCATTAGGGATTTACCATTTTTTGCCGAAAACAATAGCGGCTATTCCTCATGAAATAAAAAATTACTTCAGTCGATTTGATGAAAGGTTTATGCAAATTGTTCGGGATACTTTGAACGAGTCTAACATAGATGGAAAAGTGGGTTTACTTGATGGCTTTTTTCTGAATCAAAAAAAGGAGATAGATTTTAGTTCATTTGAACCCATATTAAAACAACTGTTTGTATCTCCAAATGTTAGTTTGGAGGAGTTTGCTATTTCATATGGAGTATCTGGAAAAACAATTTATCGCCAGTTTAAAAATAACCTCCATTGCTCCTTTGAATCTTACAAGAAGCTGATTCGTTTTCGTTACGCTTTTAATCAATTAATCGAAATTAACAGAGGTGAATTGGGAACGATTGCTCATAATAATTACTACTACGATCAATCGGATTTTATCAAACAATTTAAGGCCTTTACGAAAAAAACTCCATCGGAAATTTTAGCTCAAATCAAATCATATGGCGACCATGATATCTATTGGTCGATCGTGGATCACAACTGAATTTAAAACAAAAAGTGGGAGATTATCCCCCACTTTTAACTGATCACAAAATTGTGTAACCCAAAGAGTAATAAAGCAGATTTAGTCAATACACTTTACAGACTCATCCACAATTCCAGCGATATAATCAAAGTGATTAGGTTCACATTTCAGTGTTATTGAATAGGAGTTTTCAGTGTCTTCAAAATAATATGTTCTACGTTTAAGGTGGCTTGATTTGGCTTCATTCATATTATCATAATAACGAATCACATATCCATCCTTGTGCGTGATATTTCCTTCTGATAAGAGTTGAGCCGCGGTATAATCAGAAGGGTAGTACATTCCCTGCCCTATAGTACTTGAGAGTGCATGTACCTGGCAGTTGTATTGAGTTGAACTGAAAATTTTGGTCTTGAGTACTTCATGATAAATGTTAAAAATTTCGTTTGGCATTTCATCCATGGAGAATTCAAAAAAATTCCCTTCCATTTCGTTCATAAAACTGGGACTATCTGCATTTACCAAGTGTTTTCCATGATTTGATGAGGAATTGCTTCCGCAAGAAGTGCAAACCAAAATAAGGCTTAAACTTAATTGAGCCAAAAAGCTGATTTTCTTTTTCATATGTTTTTTTGATAAATCTAGTTAACTGAATAAACGTTAAATAGGATTATTCGGACACGATAGTTATGTAAGAAGAAATAAACTTCATTACCTTTAAAATAAACCAAAATTGGCTATGAAGTTTCTTTTCATAACACCTGTATTAATATTGCTTGTAGCATGCCAATCCTCTCAAACGAATACAAAAGAGGTTTCAGACTCAGATTCAACAAAAACAGCATTGTCCTTTGAAGAGGTACCCAATGTAGAAGGTAATTGGGAGTTTGTGAAAAATGAGATACTTGTTCCGGCACCAGATATTGAAGATCCACGCGATTATATGACGGAAGAATTAATTCCTGATTATGAGCCTTATACGGCGGAAGTGATTTTTAGTAAAGATTCTTTTTACAGAGCTTATTATCCAAAG
>JAKSBJ010000259.1 GCA_022361195.1 Flavobacteriales bacterium | reverse complement strand
TTGGAACATATTCATTCCATAAGTATTTCGCTTTTTCAAAATAGTGTTCTTTGTTCATGAGCTTTTCATTGATTATGGTGATTTGCTTAACGCATTCCAGGTGTTGTTGTGTCTTCGTATTTAATTTCCAATTGTTCCAGATAATAATGGTAAGAAATACCGAGCCATTCGTTTTCTTCAGAATATCCATCTCCTTTTTCTACTGACCTTAGTTGCCCATGTGTGTAGTTAAGGATGAATGCTACATTGTTTTGCCCTTTTGTGGAATATATTTTCCACGCTCCATCTCTTTTTCCTCTGACATACTTTCCTTCGATCAGCGTTTTTCCCTTTGATTTTATTCTAACCTCCTCAGCTTTTGTTTTAAGGGATCGTAAAATTGACTTTTCGTTCAAATAACTCTCTCGATCGTACTTTTTGACCAACTTTCGATTGCATGCTTCTACATCATTTAATGAGTTAGCATAGAAAATATACGTACCTCCAATTTCTGGGGTCCAGGAACAACTTGAACCATTGGGAAAACCCATGATTTTCTTCGAAAGTTTTAATTCTCCTTTGAAAATTTCAATCATGGAAATATTGTAGCCATTGAGTAGTCCAAATTCATATGGAGAGGGTGGTTTAGGTATATCACTTTTTGCGCTATCCTTTTTAAATTCATATTTCGATTCAATCTTCACCTCGAAAATATTTGCGCATGAATCGTAGTCAAGTAAATTAAACTCTTCCGAATACGCACAAGAACAAGCAAAGGAAACACTTGTGATAAAAAAGGTAAATAAGCTTAGTATTGTTTTTCGATACACTTCCATTATTTGTATTTCTCCTTAGTGGCTATTTATTTTTCAGATTAAAATTCACATCCATTAAATGCTCTCCTTCACAGAGAAAAATATCTTCTCTTATTTAGCTTAGCTAGTACGTTGTGCTCCATTTTCTACAGTTCTTTCATGTTATAAATCGTTCCTGCACTATCAACCAATGTATTGCATTTGAATTTTGAAGCGTCTTTAATCAGATTCATATTTCTTTCAAAATCCATAGTTTGACCATTATTAATAGAAACTTTGAGTTTTGGATTTTTACTTGTTCCTAAAAGAGTAAAGTCATATCTGTCCTTTGAGTTTTGATTGGTTTTGAAGTGTCTGAATTGATAATAATATTCATCTGCATAGGTCACTAAAAAGTCGTTTTCACCATATCTGGTAGTGAAAGAATAAGGAGTTCCATTTTCAAAAATGACTTCGTGTTCGGTATTAAACAATACTTTGTCCGTTGCTCGGTTTATAGAGAAAAAACCTTTCGACACTTTCACTTTTGTGATTTCGAGGCCGTCTTCGACAGTAACATTTACTTTCTGGCCACATGAAGTTAAAACGGAGATAATTATTATTGCTAGTGCTATTTTGGAATGATCGATAACGGCATGCAATGTTTGGCTAAGTTTTCGTTGTAGTAAGATACGAAACAGGAATGAAATTTAAGTTGTATTGGGTATCATTTATCCACTAAATACCCAGAATCGAATATGTTTATTATTTCCCTCTTTTCTCTGTTTGCCAATGTCAAAGGCTCTGTTATATATTTTAAATTGACTTTCTAAGGATTCGAGGCCAATGTCCAATCTGTTCTTATTTATTTGGCTGAATTCAGATGAATCTTTTGAGCTCCCCCATTCATTGTAATGCAGGCCCTTGTAAAATTTACCTTTTCCATGTGTTGCCTGAAAATCAATAAGCGAAGCATATTGCCTGGGGTGGATATTCCCTGTTTTGATTCCGGCAAGCAATAGTTCATTAAAGTCAGTTTCTCTGGGAACGCTGAAATAATGAATCAGAATCATAAAGGCATAATTACTTTTTATACCATCCTGTTTTTGTTTATGATGAAATTTAGCTTCATCCAGACCAATTAGTTTTTCATTGGGAAAACCGTGTTCTTGAATCAAGGGAATTAATTCATTTTCGACGATGTCTTGCGTGGTTCTTTTCCATTTTATCCAAATAAAGGGCCGCCAAATAAAATTCCAGGGATGGAGTTGATGTTTATCCCGATATTTTTGATCCAAATCATAAAGTTCATTTATTTTTTCTCTCAAATCCCAGTTAACATTAGAGATGTACTCATTTCTAAGGGAGTCATAATTATTCTCAAATGTGGACCAGTATTCAACGTTTTTCAAATCAGTTAAGACCGCATCATTTAAAATCCGCTTTTTCGTGATTCCCTGCAGAACTGCACGCTCTAAAAACAAAAACGAATTGGATGTATCATTTACGAATGTTGCCGTTTGAGCTGCTCTAAAACAATCTTCGGCAAATACAAAATCATATTTGGAAAAAAGATTGACGTATAATGAAATAGCTCTTGAGTAAGAAGAATCGAGAATATGTGATTCAATGAACCTTGCTTCTTTATGGTACTCAATGTAATTCGTTTGGCCGCAAAGTGTACTAGCTGATAAGATTAGACTATATAACAAGAGCAGTTTTTTCATCAATGTAACTAACGATTCGTACACTGCTTAGTTACTACCTATAAGTTATTGTTTTCTGTTTCTGTTTTGTGGAAGTCCTATCCCACAAAGTCTTTCATTTTTTTAGCAATTACCAGTAATTGATTCCGCCATCTTTCACAATTAAAATGTGAAAGATGGCGGAAATGAGCATTTAACACTTGTTTCGCATGGAGAGTACCTTTACGATTCCAGGAATTGTTTGGATAAAGGCATTCAAATCAATCCCTCAGTGGCAAGTGGTTAGTCAACCTTTATCAATTTTTCAACATAAAAAGTTGATTCTCCCGAGACCGTAATTGTGTAGGTCCCTTCTGGTAATTCCTCTTCTAGCTCAATTTGGGTAGTATTGTTCTCAAATTTAAGTTCTTCATGAAATACGATTTTGCCTAAATTATCACATATCGAAACCATTAATGGATTTTGACTGGCCTTAGGAATAGAAAGTTGAAGCGAGTTCTGGAACGGATTGGGATAGACTAATAATCTTTCATTCGTTATCTCATTTTTAGGGATTCCGACAGTGGCAAACTCATTCGTATAGTTAGGGAGTCCATAACTACTGAAAGCAGTATCAAGGGAAAAAGCATAATCTTCATACTCACAGAGTAAGCCCAGAGCATTTGGCTTATGAATTACTCCAAGATGCTGACGACCGATTATGGCATGATAAATTTTTCCATTCGGAGCAATTTGCAATGAACCACCTATGTTTTTACCGTATGGACCACTGAGCTCAATTACCGGAATTCTGGAAGCGTGCATTTCACTACTTGATTCTGCATATGTATCATACTGATAGACTTTTGAATTAGGTTCTCCCGCAACAACATTGGCTGCCTCTGAAACATATAAAAACCGGCTATTTGGTGAGAATTCGATTCCATATGGACATTTAAGGGTGAAATCTGTAAGTACTCTTACATTACTGATTACCCCTGTACTGTTGTTAAAATCAAAAACTTCTACTCTGTCTGAATATATAACTGAGGAAGCTAGTTTTGTTCCATCGGTGGATATTTTCATACATCCTACGGCTTTAGAGTTGTAGGGACCACTTAATGATATGCCAATAGAGCTGACGACCGGAGTTGTACTCACTCCAGACGAACTAACAAGGAAGGAATGAAATTGATTCGACAACAATTTGTGCGCGACCACCCAATAATCTTTACCGTTTGAATGTTTACAGTAGGTTAGTCGTTCGCATGTCGGGTACAGTAATTCATTGTCGTCAGGAACAATTACATCTCCTAAACCACCATCCAAGGTCATATCTACCAAATAAAAATTAAGACCGGTATCATTCGTTTGATCAGACGTTAAGAAAATATAATAACGATCATCGTGACCAGGACATTTAAACGTTATTGTAGATTGAGCGGTGCTATTGTGACCAATAAGTACAGAACCATTGGGCATTATATCGTGGTTACGATTCCATACATTTTCCCCATTGGTGTAAAAAAGTAAATTACCAAATTCATCACATATACTTGTACATCCTTCTTGCCCGTATAGGCTTCCATCGGTCAGGACAGTAGGTTCTGGTGAATTGAAATCGATTCCAGCATTGAATCCAAAATACCAGATGTTTCGTTCATTTTGGCCAAAAGCTATTGATAAGTTTGTTAGGCATAACAGTGTGAATAGAATGATGTTGATTTTCATAGTTTGTGTGTTTTATTTTTAAATAGTTTGAAGAACTAATAAAAAGGACGAAAAGGAAGGTAGAAGGTTGAACTTAGAAAATGAATTTGTTTGTAATTGTTTGATTTTTAGGTTTTTTCAAAATTGTTTTTTGCTCGAATTGCTTTTTGGAGAAATCTCAGGGCGTTTAATATTCAGGATGAATAAAAGTCGCAATTCGGTTTATAATCGTTAAATCTGTTTATTTTGTAAGTCCAATTTAAACTTATTAAGAACGATCATGAACGTATTATTAATTGAACAAACCCATGTTGTATACTCATTAGCACCAAGTGACTTATGCTCAAGCGCTGTTGTTTGCTTTAAAGATTTTTATATCATTGTTGTAAAAGGACCATCACATCCGTTTAGAGTAGATCATGATCCTGTTCCTGGATATAACTTTCCTAACAATGATGTAGCGGCTGGCTTGAGAAACATGATTGATTCGGCCAGTTCTGAAGATGAACTAAAGGCAAAATTGTTTGAATTGATTCAGAATAATGGTACTTGCGTTGTTAACTTTTCTGATTATAAAAAGGTAAAGATCGGAGGGTTTTTAGGAGCAAAAACGCTAAAAGTGTCTAATAACGCCATGAATTATATTTCATTTAGTGTTCGAAAAGACACAGCTAAAGCATTGGCTCAGTTTTATTCCGATTTGTAGATATCCTTCCCTCTGCAAAACCATTTTATTTGTAAAACTGATCCTACATTTAGCAATTCAGGAGTTAACAATACAACTTCAAATTTGTCACAATCAACGTAGAATTCAGTTTCCCCAATCAATTCTCTTTCTTCACCATTTGAGTCAATAATTGTAACCCAAATTGTCATCCTTTCTGTGATGGGGGATATCAATGGATATCTGGTTTTACTCAAGTCGATGATCTTTTCTGTACGACAGAAGGTCGTAGGAGTTCCGGACTCGATTTTAACTATAATGGGATCTTGTGAATAGAAAGCACTGTCATAGCCGCAGCGAACGAAGGTATATTGAGCGTTTGAATTAAATGAGAGAAAGATGATTAGTGAAAAAATTAGTAGACTCTTCATACCTGATTATAACCAGCTTAAGTCATAATTATTGTATTTCCCTATAAAGGTTTGATTATGAATGTTTTGTTTGGGGTTCGTTTTGTTAAGCAAGCTCAATTCCTTCTTTCAAAGTAATGTTGGTTTTATCCGATAAAAAAATTGCTGCACGCTCAATATATTCATAACTATCAGAGGTGATTAATAAACATTCATCATTATTGGTAAGTAGTAAATTTAGCTGATACGAGTCATATGTTGAGTATGGTTGTGCAGTTGGAAGGCTGGTGATAAAGAACAAAGAAACTTGGTCAAAGGGGATATGTATATTGGAAGTAGTGATAATAGTTTGGTTACTCAAATTAATTATAAATTTTTTAATTCTGTTGGCTCTTCGATAGTAAGTAAATGCTAAAAGTGAGAATAGTAGAAAAGGAATTCCAATTACCACTACATAACCCCAACTAAATGATCCTGATGATACTTTAAACAGCCATGCCGAGAATGCGGCTCCGCCGAGTAATGAGAATAGTGCCCACTTTTTATAGTATCTACTATTGGTAGTAATGAGAATATGTTCGGAACCAGCCTTTTGATGGATAATTTTACCACCAACTTCCAGTCTAAATTCTGGATGAATTAGCGTATGATTTTTCTTGCGTTTATCTTTTCTTCTTTTCTTTGGCTTGGGTTTCAAATCGGTTTAGTTTTTGTCCGTTCACTATCAATTATCTCCTTCAGGTTATCTAATGTTACCGTATTAGGCTCACTGTCTTCAATTAGCTCTAGTTCACTTTCGTCCAAAACTCTTACATTATTACTGTTCTTGTAATCTAAGTATAGATCTCCGGTAATAGAAAATTTTAAGATTTCATTCTGTCCCTCATGATATCCTGTTGATTTGTAAGTATAAACTTCCAATGTACCACTGTTTATTTTTTTTATCAATCCAATAGGTCTTGAAAGGTCACTACATGTCAATAGTTCTGGTGAATCCATATTTATAGCCATTAGCTTTCCCTTTGGCGAATCTCCATAAAACCCTGTTCCAATAAATATGAGATTGTTTTCTATCACTATACTGTTTGAAGGGAATTCTATATCAAAAACATTCAGTGTTTTTAAATCATGAGACCGATATATACAAATTCTGTAAGCAGGAATATTTACTTTGTTTTCATAATCACGATGCTTTACTCCAATACTCAAATCGACAAGAGAAGAAGCAATGACTATGAAGTCTTTATTCCAAATTATTTGGCGCGGATAGCCACTTTCAGGGAAATAATCAGACAACAGTTCTATTATCTGTTGTTGTTCATGGGTTCTTCCAGAATAATATTCGTTTTCAAAAACTTTCTTCATTGAGCAAATGCTGTATGGTTAAAAGGAGTGCTATCTTGTCAGTTTTAGTTTATTTCACCAGATATTCAGTCTCCCAATTTTTCAAGTACCTCTTACCATTTTCAAACACTTCATATTCTCCATAGATTTTATGTCTTCCTTTATTGCCTTTGATGTAAAACTTGTCCCAAGATTCGTGTACAAATTTATTTTCTGGTTTTTTCAATGAATCATCAATCCAATAGTATGTCTTTAGAAGCTGAGTTGTATCATAAGCAATTAAACGTAATGAAAAGCCTAAAGAATCATCTTCGGTTATTTCATATGGATACTTCCCAAGAGCCTTCGAGTCAGGAAATTCAATTAGTTCTACTTTATTAAAAAGATATTTGTCGGTTCTGGATAAAGTATAAATTAGATTCACAACTCTTTCTTTTACACTGGTTATTTTGTATTCTGAAATTGCGTCACATGTCCATTTTCCTAAGTTTTGAAGATCACGAATTTCTTTTTTGCAATGATCCATTTGCCTAATCAATGAAGAGTCAATCACATTTCTTGAATAATCTATGTTCGTTCCTAAAAAGTCAAGTTCATTAATCACTAATTCTATTTGGTCATCATAAGAGTCAGAATTTGAATAATTCTTCTCAATTAAATCAAAGTTGAGCATGATTTCATCCAATGATTTTCTAATTACTGTTATTCGACGGTTGTAAATAGTTGTCTCCAGATTTTGAATTTCAGTCAATGTTTGTTCAATCCTTTCATTTAAAATTTCTATTGATGTTTCGAATTCCTGACAGCTAGTATTTTCGGAATTAGATTGGCAAGCTAATAAAGCGAATAATGAAAGTAATGGGATTATCTTTTTCATGGTGTTAAATTAATGCTTTTGTACATTAAAAGTAGGGGATTCATTCTCTCAAACTTATAGAATACAAGGTACTTAATTAAATGCAGAAAGAGTTGGCTTTACATTTAAGCTACAGTTTTTTTAGTCTGATAAAGAACTCCTTTGAATCCTTCGTAAGCAGGCTCAATTCCTTTACTCAATTCAATTTGTCAATAAGTCTAACAACCCAAACAATCCTGCTCCAAATATGATGCTCCAAGAAATCCAATCCTTGAATTCATTCTTTTTGTGCATCAAAAATAGTAGGTGGAGAAATAGATGTACTATTAGAAAATAATCAAAACCTTTTCTAAAACTCTCATTGTTTAATTCAAATTCAAGCAAAACCCAATAAAACACTGGGATATGCAAAAAAATGAAAGTTATAAATCCGAGTTTATCATTCAGGAATGATAATCCAGGAAAAATTCTCCATTCTTTGCATCGGATAGCGTCCATTTCATGCACTAAAATGAATACTAACCCCAAGAGTTGAAAATCAACCATTTTTCGTTTTTTGAACTATCCTTCTCGATACTTTAGCTATAAGACCAGAAGACAAGCCTAAAACGGCCCAGTAAATAGGGGCTATGATTAATAGCGTTAATCTGTCAGAATTCAATAGCCTGATTTTATTTAGGGCTTCAATTTCATTTTTATGGCTTAGCAAATAATCTCCGAGAAATGTAATGTGCGTCAGTGTAATTGCAATTCCCGTCAATAGTGCAAGGCCAAAAGTTTTAACAAATGGCCTATCAGGATAATATCTATTACCCAATAAGCCAATTAATACGATTAGAATGATCCAAAGCAAAATTTCAAATTGATTTGGGATAAGGTAAATTGTTATCATTCCTGAAATAAATCCTATTAGAATCGCCGCTGCCCATTTTTTGTGCCTACCCATATTTTCTTTTTTATCCGTAATTCATATTGAATAGCAGACCTCTGTTTTTATAGAATGTTTAGCAGGGTTCGGATTCATTTCTATCAAAATTGTATTGTTGTTTCATTTTTTAATAACTCTATTAAATAGTCGGGTGTGTTCCTAATCCTCAAATTGTCAAAATCTTTTTTAGGAATAAATTCTTTAAGTATTGGCAGGCTTTTTTCCAACTCATTCTTTCTATGTCCAAGTTGTCCTCCCTTTAATAAGTCAAAGCCGAAATCCGAATATAATTTGATGGCTCTAAAACTTCCTGGTTGTGTGTGAATGTAGATAGGGTAATCTTTAAGCGTAAATTCTTTCATTATTTTGGAAAGTATTGCTCGCCCCAAACCTAAGCCTTCGTAATCTTTAAGTGTCTTTAACCAATGAACAGAGTGAAACTTCCCATATGCCTTCCAATGAGTGCAAGTTGCTACAGGTTTATCATCTTTATTGCAAACAAAAATGGTATTCTGGAAAAAAGTATCCATGCTCTCACCATATGAATCAATTATTATTTGATTCATAAAGTCTTCGTATTCTGCTGGTACACTTTCACTATCAAATGGAAAAGCTTTCCAAACTTCTAATTCATTTGGTCGACAATTTCTAAAGTAATAGTCGAAATTAAGTAGAGTAAGTGCGTTTTCATTGGGCTGCTCGCACATCATAAAAATGTTATAGTCTGGTATTTCTTCTTCTTTCATTTTTTGTTTTTTTGTCTGACCGCTAAGGGCTGAATATAGTACGCTTGTTAAGCGTAGCTTTTATTTTCCAGTTTAAAGAATAAGGTCGGTTTTCCTTCTATATCTTTTTCTTCAACCAGTTCCATATTTAATCGATTACAAACTTTGGCAGAATCTACGTTAGGTTTGTCCATTGTTGCGATCAGATAGTTGAATTTCAAATTTTTGAATGCGTAACTAATAAGTTCTCTGGATGCTTCTGTTGCATATCCATTCCCAGTATATTCTGGTAATAAGGCGTAAAGTAGTTGAGGTTGATTTTCGTCAAAAAAATACCAAAAACCTGCATAGCCAATACAGGCCTTGTTTTCCTTCAGAATGATTTTCCACAATCCCCATTTTTCAGTCTGAAATTTTTTATCAGATTCGATAACAATATCTTTTGCCAGAGATAAAGGAATAATTTTATTGTCCCAAAGGTGTTTTTTGACGAAGTCATGGGTGTTGATTTGGTGGAACAAATCCACATCTTCTTTTGTTAAAATTTCTAAGGTTAAACGCTCTGTTTTCATAAATCTTAATTTGGTTTCTTTTGGTAAATTGTCAAATTGCGATTGTCTCATTTGAATAGCTGCTTGCCGGAAAAAAAATCCCTCGTAAGACTTCATAGCATCTGTTGGAATACCAGTAAAAACGCCAGTAATCATGATAGTGTATTTCCTATTTTGGGTAAAGGAACAACTAATTGAGTAGAAATTTTAGACGCAGTCGTTTATTGGACTGTAGCTCTAAGTTCTTTAGCAATGAGTTTCAATTCTTCCAAAGAGTCTTCTAAAAATGTTATGCTAAAATTGGTTGATACATTCTGAAATATTCGGTCAATACCTAATCTTAGTAATCGCTTTCCTAAATTGGATTCGGGAGTTAGATTTAATTCCTTATTCCATATTTTGAGAATGGCATTTACTCCTTCGTTCGTAATTTTATCATACGTCTTTTCGACTTCGGGTATATGCTTGTTTAGAAGTAATTGTCTTTGAAATAAAACCTCTGTTTTGTAATTGATCACCGTATGGAATAATTCTGGGTTAATAGAATTGCAACTTTTTTTCTTTTCTATAATGATTTGAGCTCTCTCAAGATGATAATCCAGAAGCTTATCAATAAATAACTCAATATTTCCAAAGTGGTGATAGAAAGAAGATTTGTTCTTATTTACCTCCCGTGACAGGCCTTCAACAGTTAGCGCATGAAAACCTTGTTCGGCTATGATGCGGTATCCATTTAGTATCCATGGTCCTTCAGCTTCTTTCATAATTAAATAATCTATAACGTTAGCAATTGAGTAATAGATGAGAGATTTTACCGATGTTTCTGATTAACAATGTACTTAATAAAAGAGAATGTTAGTTGAGTACATTCTATAATCCCTATTACTCTTTCATTTAAGTTCTTCACATTCATAATTATGCTCATTGAGAATTTCGATCACCGTTTGAGTGATATTGGATCGCGATTCAACTCGAAGAATGTTATCACAATCTTCAAGGTCAAAGTTCCATTTTGTTCCTTTTAATAAGGTGTCAAATTGTGATTGTACAATTAAAATATCTGTTTCGTTAGTAATTGATGTTTTGAATACATAGACTGTTTCATTTTTGTTCAACCATTTCATTGGATTGAGATTTCGTTTATATTTTAAAATGAGTTGCTTACCTACTATTAATATAGCTAGCCATTGAAATACCTCTGCTAAAACAACCAGTGTAGTAACGCAAATTGCATTTTGTCCTGCAGATAAGTAGAGGTACGGAAGAAAAAGCATCATTCCGTAGGGCAAAAATGAAAATGCCAACAAGCCAATTGCAAGTTTTGAATAGAATTTTGCACTTCGTTTTTTTCGCATCAGAATGAATTTGATGCAAAATTCGGCAACTAAAAACTAAATATACTGAACCCAGGTTAACTTATACGTTTTCGTATCCGACTAAGAGCTTGTGGAGTGATACCAATGTATGAAGCGATAAATTTTAAAGGAATATTCTGAATAAGGTTCGGGTGTTCGTTAAACAAATCCAGGTACCGTTGTTCAGCAGTTTTACACAACAGCGATAGTTCTCTTTTATCTTTTTCAATAAAGAGCAATTCTGTGGCAACTCTACCAATTAAATTACCAATGCTTGACAAGGAATAAACCTTTTGTAAATCATTATAGTTAATCCGCCATATAACTACGTCAGTAATGGCTTGTACATTAACCAGAGATGGAGTTTGTGTCAAAAAAGAGGAGTAAGCACTAAAAATGGTTTCCTGAAAAGAAAATTCGACTGTTACTTCACTTTCTCTTCTTTCAATATAGGATCGAATAATCCCGTTTTCAATAAAATAAAGGTGTTTTTCAGTTTGTCCTACGTTAAGAAGGTAGTCATTTTTTTTATACACTTTTCTATGAAACAAAGGCTCAAAAATTTTCCAATCCTCCTCGGATATAGGATGTATTGTTTCTAATGCTTGACGGATTAGTGAATTCATATACTTTTTGATTCTTGCAAATTACACACAACGACCTCTTTGCACTGGGAGTAGCCAGTTTAACCAACTACCTTTCGACGCTCAAGATACCTTAATTTAACCAAATAGCGGTTTGAATACTAGTACTCAAACCGCTATTGTCAATACGCAATGTTGTGCATAATGCTTTATTCCTCGGGTTTTGTGTAAGTCACAATATCAATTCCAATTCCGTTTGGATCTTTAATGGCAAAGTGCCTATCTCCCCAAGGTTCGTCACGGATTTCAATTTCGATTGAAACACCTTTGTCCTTTAGTTGTTGGTAAATTTCATCTACATTCTCAACTTCAATTGTCAAATAAACTCCCTGTCCATTAAATTCCGACTGAAAAATGGGCTTTTGACTTGGGTGTTTCGGTTGCAAAAAACTGATTTCTGCCGAATGGTTTGGGGTGTGAAGCAATAGATAAAATTCGTTTTCAAAACTTACTCCAAAGCCCAAAGTTTCTGTGTAGAATTTCTTGGTTTCCTGCAATTTTTCGGTGATTATTCCTGCGTTAAGTTTCATTTTGTTTGTTGTTTGTGCATTTGCCCAACCTACTGTCAAAACAAATGCAGTTAATAATAATGTCTTCATTGTCAATGATTTTGTTACTGCGAATTTAGATAGGGGAAAAACGGAGGAATTGTAAAAATCGGACAAACTTAACGGAAGGCTTCTGAAGGTGTTACTCCATAAAATGTTTTGAAGTTTTTGATGAAATGAGCTTGATCAAAAAATCCGACATCAAAGTATAATTTGTTTTCCTTTAGACTTTGTGTGGAAGGCTTTGCATTTAATATATACTGAAAACGTACCACATTACTAAACGACTTAGCGGTTGTGCCAATATAAAAGTTGAAAATTCTACGTAATTGTCTTGGACTTAAGCCTGTGTTCAGGTCTTTTTCGGTATCCAAAAAGCCGTTTTTTTGAAAAATGAGCAGTAGTGCATCCAAAAAACGATGGTCGTAATGAATTTCTCGTTTTTTTGAAAGTCCGATTATTTTTTTGTTCAGCTTTTCTGCAATCCTGTTAAATGAATCCGATGGGCTGATTTCTGAGTTAATCCACTCAGAAAAATTGAGTGAAATTTTATTGAGTTCTTGCGATTGATTACTTAAGTCCTTGGCATTAACCCCAAATAAATGTGTAAATGCAGAGGGCATAAATCTGATGCCTATATAATCAAATTCCTTTCCTATGGGAAATTGAACAAATTTTCGGGAAAATCCCATTACAAAGTTTTCAGTTGGTTGTTTGCGGTTAAAAAACACATCGATACAACCGTCAGAAACAACTCTGTAATCGTAGTCTTTACTTAAAACCTTTTGCGTCTTAAGCTGCCAAAAACAGTAAACAAAATTCTCAATTTCTTTGTTGGGTTGAATTTCATGATAACTTATTTCGTTATCGTTAGCCGAAACTGCTGGCTGAATAGGTTGGTAGTATTCTCTTATAAAATTCAGTTCATTCACTGCTTTTTAATGCTCTTTAAGTTTTGTTAAACTTAACATTTTTACTGTTTTATAAATTCACTTGGCTCTTTTATTACACCTCTATTTTTGATTGCGAAGAGGGTATCTTTTTCATTAATTACGGTTGTAATTCTTTCATTCGCATTAGGGTTGTTTGGACTAAGATTCCCATTCTTTAGAAGGTAAAGACTATCAGTATGATTTGCAGTTTTTAGTAGTATGCCTTCCACATTTTCGTTCTTAAAATAAACCCAATTTCCTTTTGACTTGAATCTGCGTTTTTTTTTTGTCAAACATTGGAGATGGCATATTACCAGGGGGAGGATCGAATTCTTTATTCCGGGTAATCAGACTGTATCCTCTTCTTACAAATTTCCCATTATCCTTAATAATTAGCTCTTGTTTTCCTAAAAAGTATCCAACATACTTGCCCGGCACTTCTTTCTCCCCATTTATGTTGTGGAAAGTAAATAGAAGTATGAATGCTAAATATAATTTCATAATTATATGATGCAAATTACAAAGTATTCCATATGCTGAATGAAGCTCAGGACTTCATCTACCATCCTATACAGAGCTCTTACTTATCTTTTACTGCCAATAAGGAATATACTAATGGGAATTTATTACCAAATTGTTCGATTCTAAATTTCCCTGGTTCAAACTCTTGGCTTCCAGGTAAAAAAGAGTAGGGTGAATAACAAAATTCATTCAGTTGTTTAAGCTGTAAGTTGTTTTTTATCAAGCTATTTGTGACCTCTCCAATTCCATGATTCCAACAAACATATTTTGATTTGATATTGGCATTTTTATCTGCATAGGTCCCTGTTTCTTCCTCAATTATGGGCTCAACGTTATTGTAATGAAAAGCTACTTTTTTCAAATCATCATCAAACATCCAAACTACTGGATGAAATTCTACGAAAATAAATTGTCCTCCGGGCTTTAAAAAGTGTTGAATCACATGCCCCCATTTATTTAAATCTGGTAACCAGGGAATAGTACCATAACTGGCAAAAACAATGTCGAACTGTTCGTCTAGATTATCGGGTAAATCATACACACTTGAGCATACAAAACGAGCAGATGATTTAGTTTTGATAGCAAGTTCTTTGGCTGTCTTAATTGATTCATCCGACAAATCGATTCCAACGGTTTGGGCACCCATTCGGGCTAATGAGATGGTATCTTGTCCGAAATGGCATTGTAAGTGAAGGATTTTTTTTCCGTTGATATCACCCAATAAATCCAATTCAATATCATGTAAGGATGATTTCCCATTCAAGAAGGCAGGCATGTCATAGAAATCGGAGTTTAAATGCGACTCCAGGCGATTATTCCATGAGTTTTTGTTTATTTCTAAGTAATTTTCCATTTAGTTTATATCGTAATTAAGAATAGGGAAGTAAAAGTATTGGATTGATTTGAAACAAAATTGTATAAAAACGAAATGGGGTATAGAAAAATCAGTCCTTCAATAGAACTTTCGCCTTTTGTGGATCATTTTTGGATGATTGATATACAGGAAAAGGATCTTCAGTTTACGCATACAGTTCTTCCTTATGCCTGGTTTGAACTCTTTTTTAATTTAGAAGATTGTTCCTATGGAGAAGCGAAGTACATAGGTCAGCTTTCCAAAAGCTTGAAGATTAGCTATCAAAAACCATATCGGGCGGTAGGCATAAGTTTAAAGCCAAGCGTAGCTAATGCTCTGTTTCCAATACCTGCAAATGAATTAACAGATCAGGACCTTAATTGGTCTGATTTGGATCTTAATTCTAATCTTCATGAACAATTGGTCGAAGCTAAAAGTACAGAAGCTGTAATCCTTTTACTTGAAAGTTACCTCTATGAAAAGCTAAAGAATTATGAGATAGATCAAATGGCCGTCAGTCTTTCTCAGAGAATAGTAAATCAATCTTATCATCGTATCGACACATCTCTTTTTTCAACAATAGGGTTAAGCAGAAGGAGGATTGAACAACGGTTTTTAGAAACGGTAGGTGTATCAATGGGTACGTATTTGAGAAAGTCTCGTTTTGATGCTGCAGTTGATTGCCTGGCTCGTGGAAACACCAAAATTCTAACCCAAGTTGGTTTGGATTTGGGATACTACGATCAAGCTCATTTCTCAAGAGAATTTAAGGACTTTGCAGGCATTTCTCCAAAGCAATATCAAACTAGTATTAAGCAGATGACAGAACTAGAAAGGGCGCTTCAATATTAGATTGTACAATTCACTATTGCTTCCATTTCTCATCCTACAACCGATCATACTGTCTTCCTTTCTTTCCTCTGTATTTGTTCTGGTTAAAGCGATAAATGAATGATGCATTGAATTGTGGTGTTCTGATTTGTTTGTTTATGGTTTGTGTAAATCCTTGACCTTGCTGTATAATTCGTGATTCCCAGCTGTCAAAGACATCTTTCATATTAAAGGTCAAAGAGGCATGTCCTTTAAATAACGAAAAGTTCAAACCTAAATCCATTCTGTAAATACTTTTTCGCTCTATTTGCCCTCGTCTTTGTCCTTTTGAAAATCGATGTTGCATTTGAAATTTGATGGATTTTGAAAGGAGAAAATTCAAATTTAATCGCCCGAATCCAAAATTCCTTCACTGTTATAATCAAAATCATTGAAGTTTCCTTTCTGTTGAAAATAGGCTATTGTCAGTTCATTGAAAATTTTCAGCCACTTCAGTGGTTTATAGGAGGTATTAATCTCTATTCCCAATGCATTACTGTTTCCTATATTAACCATTCTCGTAACAAAAACATTCTGAGGAATTCCACTGAACGTAATGTTTTCGTTTTGCACATAAAAATCCATTACATCTGTTCTGTTTTTATAAAATACTGAAGGTGTTATTGCAAAGCGATTGTTTATATCACGCTGATAACCAATTTCAGCCAAAATAGCGTAGGAGGGATTGATTTCAGGATTCCCAGCAAAGATGTTTCGCGAATCGCTAAATGAATTAAAAGACATTATTGCATTTCTCCATGGGCGTTGAATACGCCTGGAGAAGGACAATTTTAAACGCTGTTTTGGTTGGAGTTCATAGTCCAAAAAAAAGGATGGAAATAGGTTTGCGTAACGCCTTTTGGTTACCTCCATACCATAATTGGAGTATAAGTTAAGGTGAGTTATTTCTGCTCGCAGACCGATTTGAATTTTGAGCTTTTTGAGGCTCTTGGCATATTGAGAATAAAATGCAGTTACATTTTCCTGGTAGTTTGTATTATCTGTAAACTCTGGAACTGGACTACTGATATTATTGATTGTCCTTTCAACTAAGTAGTCGTTTTTAACGTTGATATTTCGGTTTCTGCATCCAAGTTCAAACTGGGAGCTATCTTTTAATGTCGTAACATAGTCCAAAGCAAAAGTATAGCGATTGTCGGTAACATCATTGCGAATAAAATCGTTGGCTATTAGGGTTGAAACAGGAATGATGTTTTGTTCTAAAATTCTGGAATCTCCATTTTCAACTGACAATTGGAGCAGGCCACTTATTTTCAATTGACTACCTCGTTCATTTAGTTTTAGGCTGTATTCCGAACTTGCTTGCAAGAAATTATCCTTGTCTTCTTCATGATCTACTCGGGTAGAGGTATTAGACAAAAGGTTTTCGTCAAAATCTTGATATTGAATAGAATTGACATTGTTCAAATTAGCCAGGCGATAGGTAATATCAGCAGTAATGGCATGCTTGGCATTCAATGATAGTTCACCACCAATATTATTGATGAAGTAAAATTGGCTTAAAAGTGTTTCGGAATCTTGGAAATATTCAGTTGATGTAGCAGTGTCATATTGGAGATGTACACTGTAGGTCATCTTCGGTTCTGAATATCCCAATCCGGAATTTAAATACCAGGCGAACTTATCGTTGGATTGACTGATATTGAAATTAACTCCCGAATTGATGCGAATACCTGAAAATCCTTCGATACTGCTACTGAGCATTTTTTTCTTGTCCTTTTTTAAGATCACGTTGATAATTCCTCCGTCTCCATTTGAACTATATTTGGAGGATGGATTGGTAATTACCTCAATTCTTTCAATGGAGCTTGCAGGGATCGTCTTAAAAAGAGAAGTAGTATTTGTAAGACCACTTATTTTACCATCAATCAGAATTCGAACATTTCCAGTTCCGCGAATACTAATATTTCCATCAATTTCTACCTGAACAGAAGGTACGTTTTCCAGAACATCAATGAGGTTCCCACCATTGTTGGCGATGTCATTGGAAACGACGTATACTTTTTTATCCAATTCAATTTGATAGGCAGAGGTATTGGTCGATACAATTACTTCTTCGAGCATTGAACTCAACTCAATAGCGATTTCACCCATATCTTCCCAATCTTGTGATTTGCGAAGGTCAACTTCTATTTTACTGGATTTTGAACCAACAAAGGAAACTTCAAAATTGAAAAGTTGTTTTGGAATTTCAATTTCAAAAACTCCTAGTTCATTTGTTAAACACCTATGCTGTTTTTGAGAGGGAGTAGTTTCCGTAAAAATAACATGAGCAAAGGGGACGACATTGTTTGCTTCATCTTTTACAATGCCTGTAACTGTTGTGTTTTGTCCCAGGCCACTTATGTGACACAATAGGAGGAGGACACTGATTAATGTAACTTTCATCAAAAATGTGATTCGAAATTTTTGGCATAGTTTTCCCTGTCCGCCTAAAGCAGAAGATCTTATTTATGCCAAAAAAAGGAAGGCTAAATTCGTATAGAACTATTGTGAAATGTAATCGAGTGGATCCACTCTTTCTCCGTTGAGTTTTACTTCATAATGCAAATGTGGTCCAGTTGATAAACCGGTCGTTCCCACGTAACCGATCACTTCTCCTTTTGTAACGGTTTGACCTTCTTCAACAGTGAAGTCATTTAAATGTGCATACCAGCTTTGGTAATTATCTGAGTGCGTAATGACAATTAAATTGCCCCAATTTCCCTCTAAAGTTGCTTTAGAAATTGTACCATCTGCGGAGGCTAAGACAGCTGTTCCAATATCGGCTTTTATGTCAATTCCCCCGTGGGTGGTATTTTCATTACTTTTTGGATGCTTTCTTGTGACTCCATAATAGGCTGTAATATCAGCTTTTGATTTGCCTTTTACAGGAAATAATGAAGGAATAGAGCTGGTCTCCTCCAAAATATTATTTGAGCTCATTATCCCAATATTATTCGTGTTTTTGTGCGTGAATGCAACTAAAAAGAATAAGAAAATAGGCAGTAGTACGAGATAACGTAGTTTTGTGATTTGTGTTGATTTTACTTTGGTAATCATAGTGATTCTGTTTTTTAGGGAGGGATAATTAAAATAACTTGAAATGGTATTTGAAGCGTTGGCTTCGATATTTTGTAATAACTGCTGGAGATAATCTGAGGGTTTCACTTTGTTCTCAATCACACTATTGTCTGCTTGGAATTCATGAATGGACTTTAATGATTTTCTGAAAAAATAAGCGAAAGGATTAAACCAGAAGAGCGTGATATAAAGTTCAGTTACAATTGTATCAATAGAATGCCTTAGCTTGACATGAGCCTTTTCATGTTCAAGAATGATGTGGTGATCATCATCTTTTTTACTTTCCGGAATAAATACCCAATTGAAAAATGAAAATATTTGAGTGCCATCTGTGATAACTAGTTTATAACCGTCTTTTGCATGAGCGATAGCTCGTTTTTTGATTAGAATTAGCTTCCTTATTTTGCGGACTAATCGTAAAAAACTAAGACCAAATCCCACTAAATAGAGTAGGAGTAAAAGGAAGCTATAATTGAACTGTGTCTGCGGAGTGGCCGTTTCCTGAGGCGCAAAAGCTTCTAAGTTGCCAAAGTCAATTCCTTCGTAAATGGGTACATCAATTGTGATGGCCGACATGGATGGAAATAAATAATTGACCAATGGAAAAAGCAAGGAAATCGGGATCAATGACAGCATAAGGTACCGATTCAACTTATGAAAAGTGAGTCTACTCAAAAACAATCGATACGCTAAATATAGTATTGAAAAGACAAGGGTGGCTTGAACTAAATATATTCCGAGACTATTCATTGTTTTCTTTTAACTGTTCAATTTTACTTTCTATCAGTTGCTTCATTTTTTCCAGTTCCGTTAGGTTCATTTCCTCCTTTTCAGTGAAGAATAAAGCGAGATTGTTAGTTGAACCACTAAAGAATTTTCCAGTGACTTGCTTTATATGTTGTTTGAAATATTTTTCTTTTGAAATGGTTGCAAAATACTCCCGTACCTTTCCATATGTCTTATAGTCCAGGTACTTTTTTCGTACCAAAACGCTGACTACTGTTGAAATGGTTGTGTATGCAGGTTTTGGCTCTGGGAACTCTTGCACAATATCTTTTAAGAAGGCTTTTTCCAATTTCCAGACATAATGCATGATTTGTTCTTCTGCTTTTGTTAAGTCATTCATGAAGCAAATATAGAACAAATTTTAGTTTGTTACTATATTTGTAGTAGTAAAACTATTTTTATAGTAATAAGGTGTGAAGAATGATGAAGGTAAAGGATTCCTTCTTGCTACTGATGCCTTTTGGGGAAGGTAAGGGGGAGAGATTTGCTTATTGTGTTATGTGCAGTTTTTTTAGTTCTACTTTTCTTTAAGTTTTTCGAAGTGTAGCACTCTTGTGTCTGTATTAATGGTCATTCTGGCAGATTCATCTAGCGTGCAGAAAGCCATGGTTATTTCAACCGAGGAGGTTGTACCACAGTATGCCGATGGCCCTTGTTTTCCAATGTCATTTATGAATTGATCAAAGCATTCTTCCTCGAAATGGAGTTCGGTAACCTCTAATGCATTCTCATTCTCTTTTGTTGGATTATCCACTTCGGTATAACATTGAGGAAGCGGAATTTCCAGAAGTCCTTCTATTTTCTTTTTAGAGTCATTGGATG
>JAKSBJ010000229.1 GCA_022361195.1 Flavobacteriales bacterium | reverse complement strand
ATAGAGAATACATTTTCCTGATTGTCGTTAATTACCACCATTACTTCTGTTGAAGCTGGATTAGGTAATAAGGTTAAAGAGATTTTATTTTCAGGAAAATCAACCGTTTTGATCTCACTAAGTAGTTCAGTTCCCTCTTTTGTCAAAGCCATTAAACGGTAATAGTTTGTTCCTTTCATTGGCATGTGATCAATCCAAACAAAATTGTCTTCATTTCCTTGTTTATGATTTATGGGATTGATGCGATCCAGTTCAATAAATTCCCCAGTGTCATCTGCTCGCTGAATTGCAAAATAGTCAACCTCTAAACCTTCTATTTCTGGCCAATAAAGCAGAGTAGTGTTTTGTTGTGCTAAAGCATTTAGTTCAAGTCCATCATTAGAAAGCGGGCAACCAATATCAAAAGTGGCAACTACGGCGGTACCACACGCATCTGTTACTGTGCAGGTATAAATAGAAGAGGTGGCAGGAACGGTAAGGGTTGGAGTAGTAGCTGTTGTGCTCCATAAGTAGGTGTAAGGGCCAACACCCCATAAGGGAGTGGGATCTAAAGTTGTGGTTCCCGAACAGTCAGCATCATAAATACTTAACGAACCACTTCCTGTTACAGTATTCCCCAATGTTTCTACAGATCGTCCCTGTACCCAGATACTCCAGGAATCTAGCCGAACGCACTGATTATTGGCATAAGTGCAATCATCGTAAGTTGTTCCTCCAAGAGTAAAGATGTTACACCCTATCCGATTAAGGTTGAGAGTAAAGGTCAATGTTTGATCGGCACAGGATGGAGTATAACATTGTGCCAGGGTTTGACTGCTGGCGTCAGCTCCAAATGGGAGAGTGGGGCTCCAGGTTCCGGGAGTAGCACAGCCTATACAGTTCCATATTGTCGCTGGTGCCCCCGTTGGGGAAATACCGCCACAACTGCTGGTTAACCACACCTGTGCATCCTGCATCCAACAATCAAAGATTACTCCAAAATTAAACCACCACCACCAACAAAAATTGGTAGTAACATTCCATGATGCTTGTACATCATATGGTGTTGATCCTCCAGGAAAGGTAACATTCATGTTGGTGTTACAAGAAGCCGGAGAAGGAAGTGAACCAATGATTCCTCCTGCTGCTGTAACAGGACCTACGGCTGTAAAGGTAGGATCAATGACAATTGGATAAACTATTGTTTCAGCATTGAGGTAAGCTGAATCACATTTAATGTGTAGGTCGTTACCATCTAATTCATAAGAACATAGCCATCCTTCATAACTACCTGATGATTCATAGGATAGCGCAGGTTCAAAAATCGCCTGAGTTTCGGCGGTGTAGGTGTTGTAAATTTGAACTGTTTCCAGATTGGAGGTGTCTTCTTCATCAATTAAAACTCCCAGGCCTTCTGACAATTCCAAATGATCAATAAAAACAATCTCCTTTACATTTAAATTTGACTTTATAACAAAATCAGACTTTATGGATGCTTCGTCGTATTTTATGATCAAATCAATTTCTGGAAAGATGTCGGTCACATAAGCCATGAAGTTTCCAACAACAATATTGTCCCAATTTGCTTCCAAATAATCCACTGATCCATCATTATTTACCAATTTTAAGTCGAAAGAATTAAAACGAACCTTTTCATTATTTAAGGTCATTTGTGACCATTGCTCGTTTGAATTTAATGCAGTAGGAACTGGTTGCACTCCAGATTCAAAATAACCGTGTGATCGTTCATGTAAACTGGGGTCAATAGCTCGTAAATACCCATCTTTCATGAAATTTATAGGTTTGGATGATTGCTCAATGTAAAAGAATAGCGGATCGTCCAAATCAATATAATAGCGCTCGTAGGAGGTTCGTTTATCCAAAACTTCAACCACGTTTTTATCATGAGGAGTTTGAAAAGTGAGTTTCCCAAAGTCGGGATGAGAATAATCTTTTTCTTCGTTGTATTGAATTCCTGCGTTGAGTGAATAAGTTGGAATCGGCTTAAAATTCATGAGTTCCTTAACCATCACTAGTTTATCATCTGTTTCACTTTGTGAAAAAGAAGTACCAGAGCTAATGAATAAGCTCAGGGTGAAAACAAGACTAAAAAGTCTTTTGTAGAGTCTTTTCTTTGAGACTGGTGATCTCATTAACAGTGGTTTAACACAGGGTTATTATTCAATTAAAATTAGAGATTTTCTTTTAATCCACCAAACTCATAGAATTTTAAAGAGTGTTTTTTTCGATTGGTTATCAGTATACTTCGATTATCGGCAGTTTAAGTTGAACGAAAAAGCAAAAAAATGTTGTTTATCAAATTGTTAATGATAATCACTGGCCGTTTTTGATTTCTCTTTCTTCAAATTACATACCTTTGAAGCCAGGTTTTGAAGCAAACTTAAAGTTGAAGTATATAATTGGCATAGGGTTATTGTTATGCGGAATTTTGATTGGCTTCTTTATTGGTCAATCTGTCTCTGGTTCCGACACGGAAGAATTACCTTCGGAAACTGCGCCTACTGAGTTTATTACCGAGTACATTCGTGATACCATAGTGCAAGAAGAAAGAGTTGAAATTCGACTTGCCCCCGATACTATTATTTTATCCGAAAACCTTGCAGATACCTCTTTGGTTGTAGAGGATAGTTTGGGAGAAATTGCGTTTGAGGATACCTTACTTAAGGATGAAGATGAAATAAGAATTAAAAGAGAGCGACTGATTGAACAAATTAAATTGCCTCTCATTCATTTAAGTAAAGAAGAGGATAAGGATACAACCATTAAGGAACTATTGGGAATAGAAGATCAATTAGTGCATGAAATGTCCGTTGAGTTTTGGGAATCTCCACTCAATTTTTCAGGATATAAACTATCAAAAAAGAAGTTGGTACTCTATGGTATGTCTCCACAGTTGAATTATACACTTTATAAAAAAGACGAAAACTATTATTTACTGGCCGAAGAAGTTTTATATGTTATGAAAGAGAGTCAGGAGTTTTTAAATTATGTTGAAATAAGTAGAGAAGAAGTATTTAATGATTGATTTTTATAAATACCAGGGAGCTGGGAATGATTTTATCATGATTGATAATCGTTTGAGAGTTTTTGAGGGAGATAAAGTGGCTTTTGCCCAAAAATGGTGTGATCGCAAATTTGGAATTGGTTCAGATGGATTAATTTTTATTGAGGAGCACGCTGATTTAGATTTTGTGATGGATTTTTATAATCCTGATGGAAGTCAAAGCTTTTGTGGAAATGGTTCGCGTTGTGCAATGGCTTTTGCTGGTAGATTGGGGATAATTGAAAAAGGTGCCCGGTTTGAGGCTATCGATGGAGAACATGAAGCTCATTTTACCAATAAAGGAGTAAAGGTGAAAATGGGAGATGTAGCTTCGGTTGATCAAATAAATGAAGATCATTTTATAGATACCGGATCACCTCATTACATTTCGTATGAGGAAGGGGAAGAATTGAGAGATATTGTTGACTACGGAAAAGCAATTCGCTATTCTGACCAATACAAAGAAGAAGGAACTAATGTAAACCTGATTGAGGTTGTAGATGCTTATAATATTCGGGTCCGCACTTATGAAAGAGGAGTAGAAGATGAAACTTTTGCTTGCGGAACGGGAGCTACAGCTTGTGGTTTAAGTTTTGGTTTTAAAACCCATTTAAATGAAGGCCCGGTTGAGGTTGAGGTCAAAGGAGGTCATTTAACCATTCACTTTTCAAAACAGGACGAAGGTTTTTCAAATGTTTGGTTAGAAGGTCCAGCGGAGTATGTATTTAAAGGCGTCATTAATGAGTAAGTTGTTTTCTGTTAAACCTCTTAATGAAATTGAAGCCGACAAAAGTTATCTCGTTTTAATTTCGCCAGAGCAAATTCCGCATCTAATCTTAGTTCATAAGGGAAGATATTTTTCACTCACGTATAAAGAGTCTATTTTGGGTGGGGATTTTACTACCTATTTTGACTTTTTAAAACGAGCAGGAAAAAAAATGCTCTTTATCGAGCTTAAAAACTCCTGGCAGGGAGATTTGGAAGATGCTTTTAACGCTTATGATAGCGTAAACACCTATTCTGTTACTTGTTTACATCCCGTAAGAGATTTTTTACTCCCATTTAGTGAGGCTGAGTTTGTTTTTGAATTGGTTCCCGAATTGTATTCGGCGAATTTAGTTGAGAATGTCTTTCATCTTAATTTACAGAACCAACTGGATGAATTAGGAGATTTTAAGATGAATACCTACTCAAAAGAGGCGATATATTCGTACATTCAAAACCTCAAAGAGAAAAATGCTGATCGGAAAAAAAGTATATCTCAGAACGCTTGAACCTCAAGATGCGGATCAGTTACTGTATTGGGAAAATGATCCCGAAAACTGGAAGGTGAGTAATACCATTGTACCATTTTCCAGAGAACTTATTCAACAATATGTCAACTCTGCTCAAGACATTTATGCTGTAAAACAAATCCGGTTTATGATTTGCAGTACAGATACTAAAAAGTCTGTTGGAGCTATTGACCTCTTTGATTTTGATCCCCGACATCAGCGTATGGGAATCGGAATTTTGATTGATAAAAACGAACGTCAAAACGGCTATGCTTCAGAAGCGCTTGAATTGGTAGAAGTTTATGCCTTAGACCAAATAGGAATAAGGAATCTCTATTGTAATATTCTAGAAGATAATCAGGATAGTATTCGGCTCTTTGAACAAGCAGGTTTTGTAAAAATAGGCCATAAAAAAAATTGGTTTAACCACAGTGGTAAATGGCTTGACGAATTAATGTTTCAAAAGGAATTAGTAGCACATTAGAATGAAAAAAATTGTAATTGTAGGTGTATTGGTGGCGCTCTTAGCTGTTGGATATATTGTTGGAAAACCCATGTATGACCTTCATTTTTCGGTAATTGATTATAATGGAGAGGATAAACTCATTTACATTAACAGTGGTAGTTCGTTGGATGATGTGGCAGGAGTGATGGAAGCGGAAGGAATTATTGAAAAAGAGCCTTTTTTAGCTTTTGCTGAGGAGCTGGATTTTACTGAAGAAAAGGTAGAACCTGGTAAATACAATATCGTTGGCGGAATGAAGTCGAAAAACCTCATTTATGCTTTGAAAAATGGGAATCAAGAAATTAAGGATGTGCGCATCACCTTTAATAATTGTAAAACCATTGAAGATATGGCCGGAAAAGTGGCTCCTTCTATTGAGGCTGATTCGGCGGAGATTGTTGGAATAGCAAAACATCCTGAAACGATAGAAAAGTATGGTTTTAGAGATGCTACCTTCATCTCAATGTTTTTGCCAGACACTTATGAAGTGGGGGAGTGGGATATGACAGCTGAAGAGTTTATTCAGTTCATGGCCGATCAATACAAAGCTTTTTGGAAAGAGGAAGATGCAAAATTGAAAGCTTCGGGGCTTGAACAGTCCGAGGTGGCGACTTTAGCCTCAATTCTTGAAGCGGAACAAGGAATTCATTCTACCGAATGGGAAACGATTGCAGGATTGTATTTAAATAGAGTACGACGAGGAATGAAACTCGAATCTGATCCAACCGCTAAATATTGCTGGGGAGATGAATTGGAAGGTGTTCAACGAATTTTAACTGAGCATCTTAAAAAAGACTGCCCATACAATACTTATCTCTATGCTGGATTACCTCCTGGACCAATCAGAATGCCATCTAAAAAAGCTCTTAGAGCGGTTTTAAATGCAGAAGATCACAATTACATTTTTATGTGTGCTCGTCCGGATGATTCAGGATTGCACAATTTTGCAGAAACTTACAGTCAGCATTTGGCTAATGCTCGAAAGTTCTGGAAATACATGGACTCGAGAGGTTATTAGAGGAAGGAATGGAACCTATAAATCCAACCACATATAAAGGTAAGTTACCGCTTTCAGCAACGAAAGAGTTTGCTCAAAATGCAATTGGGTTTACCCGAAAACTCAAAGGGATTAACCCCCAGGCAGTTTCTTCAAATATTGTCTTTAAAGACTTTCTTTTCATTTTTGACGCCGACATAACTTCCCAGGTTTTAAAGGATCAGGAGAACTTCAAAAAGAGTTTTGCATACGACTATCTCGCCATGATTTTGGGGAATGGCCTTTTAACTGCAGAAGGGGAGGAGTGGAAAGGAAATCGACGAAAAATGCAGCCCGTTTTTTCTCCTAAAGGAATTGAAGGCTTATTTGATTCTATCCATACTAAAGTGGTCGAAGATTTAGAAAGCTTAAAAGACAAAAAAGAATTTTATTGTTTGGACTATATGCGGAATTTAGCCGCTAAGGTTGTTTTGTATTCTCTCTTTTCTGAGCTTCAAAATACCACTAATTTGTCTGATTTGATTGACAATTTGGTAGGGTATGCCAATTACAGGATGAAAACGCCTTTTGCATTGCCATCTGGTTTTCCTACTAAGCGTAACAGAACTTTTAAGGCCAATTTAAGACGCCTGGATGATTTCATCCTCAACATTATTGCACAACGAAAAAAGGAAGTTTCTAAAGATGATTTTTTGTCTTATTTAATGGACATTAAAACAGAGGATGGTCAGACGTATTTTTCCGAAAAGCAGTTAAAAGATGAATTGGTAACACTCTATATTGCAGGGCAGGAAACCACAGCAAGTGTATTAACTTTTGCGATTCATGAGTTAATGAAGAACCCCGAAATTCTTCAAAAAATGAAAGCCGAAATTGATACTGTTGATGCATTAACGTACCAAAATTTGGGACAGTTAAAATACGTTGAGCAGGTATTAAATGAGAGTATGAGAATGTATCCTCCTGGCTGGGGATTAAGTCGTGAAGTAGCAAAAGACGTTGAGGTGAATGGACTTAAAATGAAAAAAGGATGTACACTCTTTTTACCGATTTACCATTTACATCATGATGAAAAGATTTGGGAATCACCTGAAAAGTTTATTCCCGAACGCTTTGAAGATAAGGTCAACGAACATTATTACCTCCCGTTTGGAACCGGGGCCAGAATTTGTATTGGAAAATATTTCAGTCTTATAGAAATGAAGATTATTTTCTACTATCTCTTTAAAAATTATCAGTTGGAATTAGAGGAAGGTTTTGAGCTGCAACTCAAAACACCAATGACCTTATCTCCTAAATTTGATTTTAAACTGAACTGCCAGAAAGTGTAGTTACTTCAACCATTAAATGACATCGTGGTTGTCCATTTTTCGCATAATGGCATAAACCGATGAACGATACAGGTTGGCGGGAAGCTGGAAGGTGAAAAAGATTCCGTTTACCAATAAGAAAATAGCTGTGAATAACGGTAAAATAGCAACTATTCCCTCATCTTGAAAAAACATGGTCAGTATAAAAGCAAAAATCATACTGAGGATGGAAAGAATAAAAACATTCCCAATTAATCGCGCAATACGAAATCCACCTTTTATTACCAAAACAGATGAAGTTGGATTGTCATACTCAACAATGCCTTTTAAGTGAATAACATTACGTACAACGTTGGGTTTGACTAAAAACTTATCCTTTGTGACCTTTCCTGTAAAGGGGATACTGTCGTAATTGGTACGGATGACTCTGGTTTTCGAATCCGTGATTTTTCTCAGTACCAGTTGGGCATCTTCTACCGGAATGTCAAGTTTTATGCGGTATTCTTTGTACAGATTCATCTTTACTTACTTAAAATGGTGATAAATGCAATAAAACCTAAAATTCCCAGAGGAAATAAGAGTACTCCTATATTCAACCAAAATGGCTTTTTGAGTGCAGCCATTTCCTGATCGATGTAGGCATCCACAAAACGATCATCTCCTTTTTGAAAGGCAGAATTACACTTTCGACAAATCGTAGAATATCCAACTCCTTTTGAATAAATGGGGTGAGAGTTGATTTGAAAAGAATTGGCATATTTTCTTACAAAAACACCACGTTTCCCACAATTGGGACATTGACACAAATCTTGATTAAAGTTGGTCAGGTCGTATTCTTCAGTTCCAATTACAATCATGATACACTATCGTTAAAGTCATCTAATATTTCAGGGTTTGATTTAGGTAATATGCCGTATCTGTTAACCTGAACGAGATAAACAATGCTAAAGGGAAACATGATTACTGAAAAGGCTAACCAAAACAGTCCTGATTCATCATAACTCACTTTGGTGGGTTCCATCAAAACGTAAATGTTAATTGGAAGCAGGATTACACTAAATGAAATACCAAAATAGGAAATAACCTTGGTTGTAGTTGTTTTAATTAGAATTCGGTTGAGAATATTATTTATTAGGAAGAATAGGGTGAAAAACAGAGAATAGGTGGCAGCTGTAAGTGTTACTTTTTCAGCATAGTTATCTTCTGGGATTTCAGAAGCCCAAACTCTGGCATAAGCCGTTTCAAGAATGAAGTAGGCGGCGAAAAAAAATAAAGCTACTGACGCAATGATTCCAAAGACGTTCAGTAGCTTCATTTAAAAGGTTTTTATGTTTTGTCGATTACTTCGACAAGAATCCGTACTGTTTTGAGTAAGTCAACATTTGCTCTTCAAAACTAGCCGGTTGTGTAATTTCAATATCGGTAATGTTTCCATCAGCATCCATTACAGGAGTAAGAATTGGATTTACAAATCCGTTGTACGGAGGAATATCCAATGCTTCACTTCTATCCAACACCTGCTGGTGTAAATCTGTGTCTACTTTTACTCCGTAGTTTTCAACTAAATTCTTTCCAGCTTCATAATCTCCTTCTGATTTGATTCGTTGAATTTCTTTCAATAAATCTCCAAAAAGAACTCTAAGTTTTTCATAATCGTGAATTTCAAAGTATGATTTCCCATCCTTTTCAATTCGCTCAATTACGTTATCATCTGCTCCTTTTTCAAACACCCAGCTAGCCACTAACTGACGGTTTCTCATGTGAGCTTCTTCAATATCAGCTCCTGGTTCTAAACGTCTCATTTGAACCATCATTCCGTTTCGGATATAACCATCATACTCGGCTTTACCAACTTCTAACGATTCCATTAAACCTAAGTCAACCAATTTGTTATCTAAAAGGAAATAAAGAGCAACAAGGTCAGCTCTTGCTTCTTCTAAAGTAGAAGAATAGTTTTTCAAAGTCTCTTTTGGTGTACCTACTCCCGGATTAATTTTACCTGAAGCGTGACCAATTACCTCGTGCATTGCAGTATGTAATTTAGAAGCTAATTTTCCGTGTTTGATTGATCGGTCAATTTCTTCCTGATCGTGAGCAAACTCATTTAATAGTCCTTCACCTCCAGCATTGTTATAAGCTTGAACGATGTTTCCTAAACTTACAGACTTTGATCCGTGCTCAGCTCTAATCCAGTTTGAGTTTGGAAGGTTAACACCAATTGGAGTTGATGGCGAAGCGTCTCCAGACTCTCCTGCTACATTCACCACTTTGTAAGATACTCCAACAACGTTGGCTTTTTTATGCTCTTCCATAATGGATGAGTTATCCTCAAACCATTGAGCATTGTCTGCCAATACTTTCATTCGGGCCGATGCTTCAAAATCTTTGATTTGAACAATAGACTCATAAGATCCTCGCATTCCTTTAGGGTCTCCATATACTTCAACAAATCCCTGGATGTAATCAATGTCTCCATCTGTAGCCTGTGACCATGCAATGTTATATGCCGACCATTTTTCAAGATCTCCGGTTTCGTAATATTCAACTAACAATCCCAGGGCATCTCCTTGAGCTTTGTTTTCGGCAACCCCTTGTGCTTTTTTCAACCATCCAACAACTTCAGAAAGAGCGTCACCGTACATTCCGCCTACTTTCCAAACATTTTCTACTACTTCGCCATTTTCATTTTTAACCAATTGAGAGTTCAGTCCAAATTCAACCGGATGATCTCCGGCAGCTTCCATTTTTGATGCATAAAAATTATCTACATCAGCTTCTGTAATGTCTTCTCCGTAAAAGTTAGTTGCCGATCCTAAAATCAAATCTTGTGAAGCATCTAAGCTAACACGTTTGTTATCAGCCTCGGGATCAAAAAGAATATCTACAATTCCTGCATCCAAAGTAGTTCCGGTTTCCTCTAACAATCCGTCAAAGTACTCACGCGAAAACTGAGGCATGAATTTGTCCATTGAATAGTGGTGGTGAATTCCGTTTGAGAACCAAATTCGCTTTAAATAAACTTCAAAGTTATTCCAATCATCTGAGTCTTTGTCACCTTCGTAATTAGCATAGATGTTCTCTAAAGCATTTCGAATTTCAAGGTTGTGACGATAATTTTGGTCCCAGATAATATCACGTCCCGAAAGTCCGGCTTCATATAAATAGTAAACCAATTTTTTCTGATCTAAACTTAGTTGATCAAAACCAGTCACGTCGTATTGTAATACCTGCAAATCGGCAAAGACATTTCCATCATTTTTTTGTCTTTCAAATTGTGCAGTTTGGGTAGAATCACTGTCTCCGCCTTCACCTTCGCCACTTCCTCCGCAGCTGGTGAATAGAAGCCCTGAAAGGGCAAAGAGAGATAAAGGTCTCAAAAATTTCATCGGTTTAAATTTAGTTAATGAAGGCCCGGAGAAAAGCCCGAGCCCTTAAAATTTTTTGCGTACGTAAAAATAACAATACTTTAGTATTTTAGGCTATTTTCGTTGGTCTAAGTGATGAACGTACAATGTTGAGGACAAAAGTCATATATACAGTGTTTACCGTTGGTATTCTTTTACTTTTTGGATGTAAAGAACAACCAAAGGAGGCCGAACGAGATTATTCTTTTTTTGTAGCGGGGCATGCTTACGGAAGTCCAACTAATTATCAGGGAGGTTTAATGGATGCTTTTATGGCCCAATTGGATACGCTGAATCAGGACTCATTGATGAAATTTGGTGTTTTTACAGGAGATTTGGTCAAATATAGTGAAGAACAATATTGGAATATGTTGGTCAACGACTTGGAGGAGATTAAAGCCAAGACTTACGCTACTCCCGGAAATCACGATGTGATAAATCCACAGTTCTTTTTAGGTCTATTTACAAGTTTTTATCAATCATTTTACCATCAAAACGACCTTTTTATCCTCTTGGACGCCAATCCGGGAGGGTGGAACATTGAGGGATATCAATTGGACTTTTTAAAAAACAAAGTAGCTGAACATGATGCTTCAAAAGGAAATATTTTTGTTTTTACGCATCAGCTTATTTGGATGGACCATGAACGTTATAAAGGGCTCGGAGTTAATTCTTCGGAAGGGCGAGATTCTACCTTGACGTTTTGGACTGAAATAGTTCCTCTTTTTGAGGATTTAAGTTGTAAAACATACTTTTTTGCTGGAGATGTAGGAGCTTTTGATTGGGCTACTCCCGTTTTTCATGATGAACAGGATAATTTGACTTTTATCGCTAGCGGAATGGGAGGTGGAGTTAAGGATAATTACATCATTGCAGACGTGTACACGAATAAAGAAGTGAAGTTCAGACTTATTTCATTGAATCCCACAGTGAAAATCGGTAAATTAGAAGATTATTAGGGCTTGAATTGGGACTTCAATTAAAAGTGGAATTTTTTTCGGTAATCAGTCAACCAAAAAAGCAATAAAGCCGTTAGTATAAATAAGATTTGATAACAAAACAATTTCATGCATAAACTACTCCTACTATCCACTTTCACTTTACTTTCATTTTTCTCAAAAGCGCAGTTTGGCTTTGAAAGAAAGTTTGATATTCTGGTGGATGATGGAATAGAGAATCAAATCAATGCTTGGACAGGTGGAATGAATTATTGTCAATTCTCAAACATTGACCTTGATTTTGATGGGGATAAAGATTTATTTGTTTTTGATCGTAGCTGTAATAAAGTACTCACCTTTATCCAAAACGGAGCAGAGGGAGAAAGTGATTTTGTTTATGCTCCCGAATATGAAGATGATTTTCCAGCAGACTTAAGAGATTGGGCCTTATTAGTTGATTATAACTGTGATGGTTTGGAGGATATCTTTACTTACGTATTAGGTGGTTGTAGAGTATTCAAAAATGTAGGAAGTATAGCCGAAGGAAATGTCTTTGAACTGGAAAGTCCCATTTTACAAACCACGGTAGATGGTGATTTAGAATATATGTTCATTAGTTCTGTTGATATTCCGGCTTTTGTTGATATTGATGGTGATTCGGACATTGATGTATTATCATTTGGTGTTTTGGGAACAGCCATGGAGTACCACCGTAACATGTCTGTAGAAAATCATGGAGACTGTAACACATTAGAATTTATCACCAAAAATGAGTGCTGGGGGCGATTTACTGAATCAACCACTTCCAATGAAGTAACACTTTGGGACACTTTGGTTTATCCATGTAATGGAACTTTAGATAACCCCGAAAGCTGGCGGCCTAATTCGGATCGAAATGACGACGATCGTCATACAGGATCATCGGTATTGGCCTTAGATATGAATAACTCAACAACCATGGAACTGGTTATTGGAGATATTACTTATACCAATTTGAATTTGTTGTGGAATAGTGGAACAGAACCTAATACCAATTCGGGGATGGATGATCAGGACGTTAATTTTCCTTCTAATTCCGTTCCGGTTGATTTGAACCTTTTTCCTGCGGCTTATCACGTAGATATTAATAATGATGGAAATAGGGATTTGCTAGTATCTCCTGCAGCTGTTTTACAAACTGAAGATCGTAATAGTGTTTGGGGTTATGAAAATACGGATGAGGATTTAACTCCGGTTTTTGAATTTATTCAGGAAGATTTTATTCAGCATGATATGATTGATCACGGTAAAGGTTCACTTCCTGTTTTCTTTGATCAAGACGGAGATGGATTAAAAGATCTTTTGGTTAGTGTTCATGGACAATTTGATGCAGCTACCTCTAATCAAATATCGCGCATTGCTTATTATCGAAATATAGGAACAGCCGCCGAACCACGATTTTCTTTGGTGACGGAAGATTGGCAAAATCTATCAGCTTTGGAAATTGGGGCTGGATTATCCTTTTATCCCACTTTTGGTGATTTGGACGGAGATGGAGATGAAGACATGGTTCTGGGAGAGTACATTGGCAATTGCTACTACATGGAAAATACGGGCGGAGCTGGCAGTAATGCAGTTTTTTCAGCCTTTTCAACCTTGAAAGATAATACTGGAGCAGACATCATTGACGGAACTTTTGCTTATCCGCAATTGGTTGATTTGGACCGAGATTCTGATCTCGATTTGGTCATCGGTCGTCGAAATGGTTCCTTAATTCATTATGAAAATACAGGATCGGCCAGTGATTATGAGTTTGAATTGCAAACTTTAACCCTGGGAGGTGTAGATGTTTCTGAATGGTGGTCAATTGAAGGGCAAGCCATTCCTCAATTCATTGATATTGATAATGAATATCATTTGGTTTTAGGTTCTAAGAAAGGAACTTTACACTATTACGATAATATTGATGATAACCTCGATGGTGATTTTAATTTGGTGGATTCAACCTTAGAAGATATTCACATCGGAACCTTTTCTTGTCCTGCAATTTATGAATTGTCCGATAATAATACTTTGACCATGATGTTGGGGAATCAACGTGGAGGATTGGCACTTTATCAGTCGGTAGATATTGACCAAATTGGAATAAAAGAAACAGATGCCAATTGGTTGGTAAAAGTTTATCCAAATCCAACATCTGGTTATTTAAAATTTGATTTTGGCGGATTGGCTTATCAGGATTTAAAGCATTTAAATTATCAGTTATACGATTTAAGGGGAAGCGTTTTGTTGTCAGGAAATCCAACCGAAAACCAAATTGAGTTGGATGTTTCCGATCTTAAAAGCGGGACTTATTTGTTGAAAATCGTAGGACAAGACAAACTATTGAGTAAAAAAATCGTCATTCATTAAACCACTAAAAAGAACAGGATTATGTTCAAGAAAGCACTTTTATCATTGGGAATTATCACATCCCTTAGCTCTTTTTCACAATTTGCCTTTGAGCGAATTTTAGATATCCCGGTTACTGATGGAACCGTTCAGGATATGCCCTGGGCGGGAGGATTGGATTATTGTCAGTTTTCGAACATTGATTTGAATTTTGATGGAGTAGAAGACCTTTTTGTATTTGATCGAACTTGTGATAAAGTTTTAACCTTTATCCAAACTGGTGGGGCTGGAGAAATTGATTTTGTTTATGCTCCGCAATATGAAGATGATTTTCCTGATGATTTGCAAGATTGGGCTTTGTTGGTGGATTATAACTGTGATGGATTAAAAGATATTTATACTTATGCCGTTGGTGGATTGCGTATTTTTAAAAATACTGGTTCATCTGGTTCGGGAAATACATTTGAACTGGCCAGTCCCTTTGTTTATACATCTATTTCAGGTTCGCCATCTCCTTTGTATATGAACTCAAATGATATTCCAGCCTTTACGGATATTGACGGAGATGGAGATATTGATGTATTGCAGTATGGTTCGGCAGCAACGGCTGTTGAGTACAACAAAAACCTGAGTGTCGAATTAACCGGAGGGTGTGATTCAATTGTTTATGAAACAAAAAATGAATGTTGGGGTAATTTTAAGGAGGACGGAGCGGCATCTGAAATTGAATTGTTTGCAACATCTTTCCCTTGTAATGGAACCATTGGAGGAGAAGAAGACTGGACTCCCTTTACCGATCGTGGAGACCGACATGCTGGATCAACATTATTAGCACTTGATTTGGATGCATCTGGAGTAATGGATTTGATTATTGGCGATGCAGGTTGGCCTAATTTACTTTGGTTGTATAATGGCGGAACAGCTCCTAATACTGATTCGGATATGGATGTAATGGAACTCTATATTCCAAACACAACTGATTCGGTTCATTTGTACACTATGCCAGGGGCTTTTTATGTAGACATTAATAATGATGGAATTCGTGATTTAATTTCCTCTCCGGCTGATGTGGTAACTTCTCACAATTGGGAGAGTGTATGGTGGTTTACCAATTCTGGGGCAGATAATGAACCAACCTTTAATTATGGTGGTAAAACTTTTTTGCAAGGGGGAATGATTGAGAATGGAACTAGTAGTTTACCCGTATTTTTTGACGCTAACGGAGATGGTTTGAAAGACCTTTTGGTGAGCTGTCGTACAAAGTTCAATGAAAGTACACTTACTAAGTACTCAACCATAAATTACTATGAAAATACCGGAACAGCTGAGGCTCCTGAATTCACTTTTGTAGAGGAAGACTATGAAGATATAACAACTATGGGCTTAGGTGCTGGAATTTCATTCTATCCCACTTTTGGTGATTTAGACGGAGATGGAGATGAAGATATGGTTTTGGGAGAATATATTGGATATATCTATTATCTTGAAAATACGGGGGGAGCAGGAAATGCAGCTATTTTCAATACCAGTGTTATTCTAAATGATATAGAGTCAGACCCAATTCAAAGAGGAAACCACCCGAATCCACATTTAATTGATTTGGATAGAGATGGAGATTTGGATTTAGTGATTGGTGGTACTAATGGGTTTTTAACTTATTATGAAAATGTTGGGACAGAAGAGTCTTTCTCATTTGAACACGTAACGGATAGTTTAGGAGATATTGATGTATCAGAGTATTGGAACCCGAATGGTTTTGCTGTTCCTGCTTTTATGGACATTGAAGGAGAATGGGAATTAATTGTAGGGTCATTAAATGGAGATTTACATTATTACGATAATATTGAAGACAACCTTGACGGAACATGGAATTTGGTAGATTCTACTTTAGAGGATATTAATATTGGAGATTATGCCGCCCCTGCTATCTATGACATTACCGAAGACAATCACCTGGAAATGGTATTAGGAAACGAAAGGGGAGGAGTAGGTTTCTACAAATCAGCTTTAATGTCTGATATTGGAATTCAGCCTAATCCGGATTTGGCAGCTTTTAAAATTTATCCAAATCCGGCTCAAACCCAACTAACTGTTGATTTGGGTCAACTACCTTACAAAGAACTTTTGAACATGGAGGTAAAATTGTTTGACATCAGTGGTAGAATGATTTACAAGGTCAAACCAAAAACACAAAAGGTGAATTTGGATGTGTCCAATTTTGCTTCAGGAACTTATTTAGTTGAGGTAATTAGTTCTAATAAAACCCAAACGCAAAAGGTGATTGTAGAATAAGGTTTGTATCTACTATTTTGAACCCTCCACCAAAACTTAAAATAGATTTTGGACAGCCACACCATGGATGGGTGTTGGTGAGTTTAGAGTATGGCGAATTTTCGTTAAAACTTGATGTTTCTAATGTTCCAAGTGATCCTATGGAACAGCTACTGGAGGCTTTGGCAGGACTTCACAAGGGAATTAATTATCCCGATCCAATTATCTGGCATCTTGAACCTTATTGCTACTATGCACAATTTGAGAAAGTAAGGAATAACTATAAGATTAAAATAAGCGAATCCGAAGAATTCAAAGGCCCAGCTCGTTTTGTTTGTGAATTTGAGGGAGATTATCAGCAAATGATACTACCTTTCTACCGCGCAATGAAACGATTTTATTCTTACAATTATCAACCTCCGGCCTGGAATGAACCTGATCAAAAGAGGATTGTGAAATTGAAGGAATTGGTCCAATCCAAAAAAACGAATAAAAGTGATTCTTAATCCACAGCGTTTTAAAATGAACCTAATTAATTTTTTAGGACTCTTTTTAGTTGTACTAATAAGCTCTTGTCAAAATTCAACAGAACCCATCCAGGAAAATCCAGTTGAATCAAAACCAAAATGGACATTGGAGTCATTAGAAGAACGAACTCAGGAGCATTTAGACAGTAATTTGTGGAACAGAGACTTATTAAATTCAGATATAGATCTCTTTGAGAAATATGGAGAAGCATTTGAGAGTTTGCCACTTAGTTCAACGGCCTTTCCAGTGGCAGATTATGATTATTCTGTAGTAGGTCAACCTTTTTCTTTTCGAGTAGATACTGCAATTTTAAATGGCATTAGTATTGGTGATTACCCAAATCCAAATAGTGACGATATTCGGTTTGCTGCTACGCTTCTTGTATTAAGTAATTTGGAAGAGCCAAATGATAATTATTATGTTGTTTCAAGAAATTATCCCTATTTAACGGCTCAAGGCACATTTGAAACTGTAAATAGCCAACTGGACTAGGTTTTTACTGAAAGTCCCGATGGCTTTTCTACCTTGTTGGTTAATATGAAGTTATTTGATCTTCGTTTTGGGGAAACAGTTCTTATTATTCCTCAAAAGGATGGAAGTTTTCAGTATTATCAGTTTAAAGAAGGACCTAATGATCATGAAAGTTTTGAGTCATTTAAGCTTTCTCTTAAGAAGAATAAAAAACTAAAAGAGCTCCTTAATACCAAAAATACAATTCAATAAAAAATGAAAAGATTACTGGTTTTTGACATAGATGATACCCTAACAAAAAGCGAATTTCAGCATCAAACTGCCTTTGTAGAGAGTATGAAGAAGTTTGGTATTAACGAAATCAATACCAATTGGAGAAGCTATCAGCATTATACGGATAGTCATATCCTCAAAGTGAATTATGAAAATAATTTGCCACAAGAATTTACTTTTGATTTTATTGAAGCTTTTGAAGAAGAAATGCTTCAACAAATGGAGCAGTTAAGACCTACTGTTGAAATTCCAGGAGCTGTTCAAATGCTTGACTTCATAACCAATGAAACCGATTATGCTGTTTGTTTCGCTACCGGATCAATACTTCAACCCGCCTATTTGAAATTAAAACAGGCTGGATTTAATTTTAATAAGCAATTGGTAGTCGGATCTAATGGGATTTTCGAGAGGGAAAACATCGTTAAACAAGCTATTGAACAAGCAAGGCAAGTTTATGGACAGAACGAATTTGAGGAGATCATTTCTTTTGGTGATGGAATTTGGGATTTGAGGACGGCTGGTAATATTGGAGTCCATTTTGTGGGAATCGGGGATAAAAATTTAGCCGATTTTGAAGCAGAGGGAATCAAACATCACTTGACAGATTGGAAACGGTTTGATTTAGTGGACATGGAAAAAGCACTCAAGATTAGTTAATTGTGAAAGCTAAACTCAGAAAAATAGTTGTTGATTCGAGAGAATTTTACTTTCGCTTGCTTGAAAACCCTGTAAAAGAAGAGCGTATCTCTGACTATATCTGGTATACTACTGTTAGAATTTTTAAGAGAGATTTTAAAAACACTCCACTCGAAATAAAATTTGAGTCACTGGGACTTTACCCCGGAGGCAATTCTCTAACTTCAGATCTCAAAGTTTCAAAGAATGGAAAACAAACAGAACTGAATTTAAATCATCCAGCGATGATTCGTCAGTTAATAGAATTAGGGATAAAACAAGGTTGGGATTGGAATGAAAAGAAAATGCTTATTTCTAATGGAGTAGAAATTTTGAAGCAGATGGGATTTAAAAGTAAACATTTTGAATTGCCAGATGATTTAAAATCAAATCACTAAAAAAACTGATTTTTTCATCGGTTTAATTTTCACATTTTCTCCTTTTACTGTTAAGTCAAAATCCGATTTCGAACACTAATTTTGCAGACTTCAACTGAATTTTTTTGCAATAAAATTTTGCCTACCTACTAGTAGGTAGTATCTTTGTTGAAAATTAAAATCGTGACAAGGGACAAAATTCTGGAAACAGCGGATCAATTGATTAGAACTAAAGGGTATAATGCCTTTAGCTTTCGTGATATATCAGATACCGTTGGAATTCGGAAAGCGTCCATTCATTATCATTTTCCTACAAAGTCAGCGCTAGGAGTGGCTATTCTTCAAAAACGAATTGGCCAATTTCACAAGATGCAGGAGAAATATTCAACAGCTTCTCCGCTTCAAAAACTCAAAGCATTTTTATCCATTTATGAAGGGATTCATGTAGAGGAAAAAGTATGTTTAGTTGGTGCTTTGGCAACAGATTGGAATACGGTTGATGATAAAATCCGGGAAGAGCTCAAATTACTTTCAGAGTTTGTTTTGGACTGGGTGTCTCAAATTTTAGCAGAGGGGAAAGCTGAAGGCGTGTTTGAATTTGAGATGGAATCCCGAACCAAAGCCCTGATGATCATCACCAACCTGATAGCGGTTTTACAACTATCCCGCCTTACCAAAGCAGCAGATTTTGAACTTGTCACTAAAACCATTTTAAACGAATTAGAACCAAAAGTATGATGAATAGAGTAGTGGTTACAGGAATGGGAGCTTTGACTCCAATTGGGAATAATGTTTCAGATTATTGGAATGCTTTATTAAAAGGTGTAAGTGGAGCGTCAGAAATTACCAAGTTCGACGCTTCTAAATTCAAAACAAGATTCGCTTGTGAATTGAAAGATTTTAATCCTGGTGATTTTATTGAGCGAAAAGAAATTCGCAAATACGATGAATTCACGCAGTATGCACTTATAGCAACTGAGGAGGCTGTAAAACAAGCCCAGATTGATTTTGAATCAACCAACAAAGACCGAATTGGTGTTATTTGGGGATCAGGTGATGGCGGATTAGCAACTTACGAGCAGCAGTATACCGAGTTTGTAGAAGGAGACGGTACTCCTCGTTTTAATCCTTTCTTCATTCCAAAACGAATCATCAATATGGCATCTGGAATTATTTCGATTAAATATGGTTTAAGAGGAGTGAATTATACAACAGCTTCGGCTTGTTCGGCCAGTAATACGGCTATTATTGATGCCTTCAACTACATTCGCTGGGGTAAAGCAGATGTGATGATCGCAGGAGGGTCAGAAGCATCGATTACACACACTTCTATTGGAGGATTTAATGCATCTCGTGCATTGTCCACCCGTAATGATGATTTTGCGACAGCTTCTCGTCCTTTTGATGTGAACCGAGATGGTTTTGTATTGGGCGAAGGAGCTGGATCTATAGTATTAGAAAGCTATGAGCATGCTAAAAAACGAAATGCTCCAATTATTGCCGAAGTTGTTGGTGGAGGATTAGCCGGAGATGCTTATCATTTAACCGGAACTCATCCTGAAGGAGCAGGAGCCGTTTTAGGAATGAATTTGGCTTTGGAAGAAGCTGGAATTGAAGCTTCGGACATCGATTATATCAATGCACATGCAACTTCTACTCCTTTAGGTGATATGAGTGAATTAAAGGCTATTGAAACCGTTTTTGGAAATCATCCAACAGTGAGTATCGGAGCCACAAAGTCAATGACTGGACATTTATTGGGAGGAGCTGGAGCCATTGAGGCAATTGCCACCATCAAAGCTCTTCAGGAAGATAAAGTTCCACCTACAATTAACACAACCGAAATTGTTCCTGAATTTGCTGGGAAATTCGATTTCTTATTGGATGGAGCCAAAGAGAAAGCAGTTCGTTATGCGATGAGTAATACCTTTGGTTTTGGAGGCCATATTGCTAGCTCAATCTTCAAGAAATTTGAGGAAGAATAAAAACAATGGAGCAGAAGATTTTCTATCTTAGAAGGACAATGGTTAATTCTTCCAAAATGAAAAACTTCTTGGTCTTACTCCTTCTCGTATTTTCATTTGTTCTTATCGGGTGTCAATCTGATAAAGGAAAGGCAATTGCCAATTTTGAAGCTGAGTTTGAGAAATTTCATGAGGCTTATCCTGCGGATGAAGGGACGTACACTTTTAAGGATTACTCTGAGTTGGAAAAGGTAGAGGAAAATGGTGAAGTTGTGGGTTATACACAAACAACCATAGCGGTTAGGACAGGCCCAGAAGGAGAAGTAATGGAAGTGCCAATGATGATTCATTATAATAAAGATTTAACAGTTGATTTTTTTTAGAAAAGATGTCGATAAGCAAAGAGAGTGAACTACAAGGAATGAAGGCTATTAGTGAAGTAGTGGCCCTGACTTTAAAAAATATGCGGGAACATGCTCGACCAGGCATGACTACCAAAGAGTTGGATGAGTATGGCGCTTCCATTTTACGATCGTATGGCGCAAAATCAGCTCCCTATTCAACGTACCAATTTCCAGGATGGACTTGTATTAGTGTGAATCATGAAATGGCGCATGGAATTCCATCAAATCGTAAAGTATTGCAAGAGGGAGATTTAGTGAATATTGATGTTTCGGCCGAACTCAATGGTTTCTGGTCGGACAATGGTGGTTCTTTTGTTTTAGGAGAAGACATCCACAATCATCAACCTTTGGTACAAGCTTCAAAAGAAATACTTCAAAAGGCCATTTTTGCTATAAAAGGTGGAGTTAAAATTGCGGATATTGGAGGTATAATGGAAAGAGAAGCCAAGAAAAGAGGTTATAAAGTCATTCGAAATTTGGCTGGACATGGGGTTGGCCGCAGTTTGCATGAAAAGCCCGAAAATATTCTCAATTACCGTGATCGCTTTGATCGTAGAAGGTTCCGGAAAAATTCTGTCATTGCTGTTGAAACCTTCATTGCAACAGAATCAACTTTGGCGGTGGAATTAGACGATGGCTGGACGTTAATTGGAAATAGAGGAGGACAAGTAGCGCAACATGAGCATACGCTTGTAATTACAGATGATGAACCTTTAATCCTTACTGCTTCTAACGAAATTTGGAACTAAGCTTTCTAAATCAGTGCGTGAACTTGAGCTTTTTCTGGATTGTATAGTTCCTCTTTCAAAACAAGAAAAGGAAGCTTTTGTTTCCCTTTTTAGCTTGAAAAAATTTAAAAAGGGAAGCTCCTTTGCTCATATTGGCGAATATTCAAAAGAGATTGGTTTTGTACAATCAGGAGTTTTACGCGCCTTTTACACCAGTGCTAAAGGTGAAGAATATAATAAAACCTTTTTTCCAGAATCAACTTTTGTTGGGGCCTATTCTTCATTAGTGTCCGGTAATAAAAACATCATTGATATTGATTGTTTGACAGACTGTGAAGTAGTAGTTGCCAATTTTAAAGAATTGCAAAAGTTGTATGATCACTATCCCAAAATTGAACGTCTTGCCCGAATTTTAGCGGAGGGATTTTTCATGAAAAAGGAAAAGAGAGAGATTGAATTTGTGACCCTTCAGGCTAAAGAGCGCTATCAAATTTTTAAAGAAGAATATCCGGGAATGGAGCAACGAATTCCACAATATCATATTGCTTCCTATTTGGGAGTTAGTCCCACACAGTTGAGTCGAATTCGAGCTACTTTATAAATCAAATCCCTTTCATTTCTTTACATAGGTAAATGACATTTAGTTGTTCTCGTCAGAATTTTGTCTTAAAAAACAAAATGAAACTAAGTGGAAATAAAATACTCATTACAGGAGCTACATCCGGAATTGGAGAAGCCTTACTGAAGCGATTTTTAGATTTGGACAATGAAATTATTGCTGTTGGAAGAAATCAATCGAAATTGGATGAATTGGCACAACAAAGTCCATCTACCATTCCCTATAAATGCGATTTGGCAAATATTGTTGAGGTTATCGAACTTGCTGATTTTGTAAAAGCTGAACATCCTGATTTAAATATCTTAATCAATAATGCAGGGATTCAGTACAACTATTCTTTTTCGACTAAGGAGAGTCGTAGTAACGAAATAGAGGAAGAGTTAAAAATCAACTTAATTAGCCCAGCAATTCTCACCCAAGCTTTGTTTTCTACATTGACTCAAAATAATTCATCTGCTATTGTCAACATTTCTTCTGCTTTAGGAATCGTTCCAAAGAAAGAGGCTGCTGTGTATTGTGCTTCAAAAGGGGGATTGCACCTTTTTTCCAAAGCTCTTCGTTATGATGCCAAAAAAGTTAAGGTTTTTGAGATCATTCCTTCTTTGGTAGAAACCAATATGACTAAAGGGAGGGGAAAAGGGAAGATTACACCTAATGAATTAGTAGCTGAATTCATTAAAGCTTTTAAAAAGGACAAATTGGAGATCAATATTGGTAAGGTGAAATTATTGCGTTTAATTCATCAGATATCTCCCCAAATAGCTCAAAGAATCATTAATAAATAAGTAGGGATTGATAAGAATTGTTAATGATTTGTTAAAGGGATTTGAAAGCTCAGTGGAGGCTTAAGATTATTGCTACTCTTGCTAAAACCTTTCAAACTAAAATTTAATGAAACAATTTGCAGTTCTATTTTTTTGTCTCACTTCCCTCACAACTATTAATGCCCAAACTCCTTTACAACATTGTTGGAATAAACAATTAAAGCCAGTTCAGAAAAAACATATCACCTTTTCATTTAGTGAGAAGCGGAATGAATTGGAGCATAGTTTTGAACCTTGGCAACAAACCACTTATGAAGTTCAAGGGACCGTTTGGGCTAATGCTACTGAATTTATTAGAAGAGATACCTTGTCCCTGAGAGGTCGTGCTTATCCATCCAAAACTGATTTTACAGAAGATTATTTGTTATTCATTCCTTATGGGAGAAATGAATTGCAAGAGGTGAGTAAAGAAAATTTTCAGGATTTAACCTTTAAAACTGCTCGCTACAGCCCGTTACATATCATTCATTACTTTATGGAGAATAAGGCCAAGGAAAGTAGTGAAAGTAATGAGCAATTTACCATTTACGAAAAGAAAGTGAACCAAACTCAGGTTAAGTTGTATATCAGAAAAACCGATTTTTTGGTGGAGAAAGTGAGCCTTTTGCAATATGATGAACTATTCGGAGATGTAACAACAACTATCCGTTATCAATATGCCGAAAAGCAAGATGATTTGTTTTTTCCACAAAAGGTAGAAATTGAAAAACTCAATGGAAAGGTGAAAGATGAGGTGATCATCAATCACATTTCCTTGGCTAAAAAAAAGCCTGAAAAGCTAAAAAAACCAAAGGGATATGCTTTTGTTGAAGAAGAGAAAGTTAGGACAGAGGTGAAAGTGGAGCAATACAATGAACATTTGCATTTTGTGGAATTGAAGCATACTGATGACAGGGTATTGATTGTTGAATTCACTGATTTTTTAGTAGTGGCTGAAGCCCCCTTGAATAGTGAAAATGGAGAATTGATTTTACAGGAAGCGCGAAAAATAGCACCAAACAAACCTGTGAAGTATTTTGTTTTTGGACATTATCATCCCCACTATATTGGTGGGATGAGGCCGTTTGTGCAGTCAGGAGCTAAAATTATTTGTTCGGATGTAAATGAAGCTTATGCACGTCATTTGGCTGAGGCTTCTCATAAGTTAAAACCAGATGCTTTGCAAAAGAATCCTAAGCCCATTCAGGTAGAAAAAATTGAGGATAAACTGACCATTACGGATGGCAATTTTATAATGGAAATTTACTTTATCGGTGAAAAATCGGAACATACAAAAGACTACTTAGTTTATTACTTTCCGCAAGAGAAAATATTGTTTCAAGACGATTTGGTTTGGATAAAGAAAGAAGGAGAAATTAAAAAAGCTGGTAAACGACAAGCAGGATTGTATAATGCGATTGTTGATTTAGGGATTGAGGTAGAAACGATTGTTCAATCCTGGCCAGTTTCCAATCGTGGTGTAAAAACAATCATTCCTTTTGCGGATTTGGAAGCATCAATGAAATAGGATATGATAAAAACAAAAATGATTTTAATACTGCTGTTCTTTGCAGGGATTGGGTTTTCTGTAAGCGCACAAGAAACTGAAGAAAATGAGGATATAGGAGGCGTTTATGGAACCCATTGCGGTATCGCAGGACAACAACCCCAGTTTAGAGTGAAAATTGAGGAGTGGATTAGCCAGGAGAAAGTGGCTGAAATTAATGAATGGCTGAATTCTGAGAATAAGGTGAAAAATGTCTATGCAGCCGAGGCTTTTATTCGATTGCATAATTCTAAAAAAGTTACTTTAAATAGTCGTCAACTGGCAAAAATTAGAGAGTTAAAATCCAGTTCAGAAGAAATATTTAGTTGCTCAGGATGCATTCATTCTTTAAAAACAATGAAAGAAGCATTGCAAGAGTTCAATTTGTAGGTTAACTTGGCTAAAAGAACTTTTGGCTAATGGATCCATATGACATAACCTTTAAAACCTGGAATAAAATTGCAGGGCTTTATGAAGAGTACTTCATGGATTTAGATCTCTACGATGATACCTACAATTATTTTGTAGATAATTTGGAGGGGGGGAGCAACTTATTAGAGTTGGGTTGTGGACCCGGAAATATCTGTCGTTATTTGATTAACAAGAATCCTGATTTGGAAATTCTGGCTACTGATATTGCTCCTAATATGTTGGAGAGGGTTCAGAAAAATGTTCCATCAGCTAAAGTACGATTATTGGATGCAAGAAACCTAAATCAACTCCAGCAAACCTTTGATGGAATCATTGCTGGCTTTTGTATTCCTTATCTTTCTCAAAATGATTGTCGTAAATTGATGAAGGATGCTTTTGAATTACTCAATTCAAAAGGATTGTTTTACTTCAGTTTTTTAGAGGGAGACTATTCCCTGTCGGCTTATGAAAGTGGCAGTTCAGGTGATAAAACCTTTGTTTATTATCATTCTATTCTCTTTTTTGAGGAAGAACTGGATAAGAATAACTTTAAGTTGCTCAAACACTTTAAAAAAGACTATAAAAAACGGGATGGAAGTTCTCAATTGCACCACATTTTTGTGGCTCGAAAGCAGGTTTAAATTTCGCTGTATAAGTAACGAATTTCATCGACATAATAGTGTTTTTGCTTGTTACGCTTAATTCGCATTTCATAATAAGTATACCCCTGCCAATCCAAAATGTCCTTTAGTTCTGCAGAAATAGGAATTCGCATTACCTTTAGTTGATAGCGGTTCCTCTTCGTTTTCTTTAACTCTTCAATATGAATGTTCCATTGATGAGGCGAATTAATAAAATAGTGACCTTTAAGGTGTTGAACAAAAAAGGTAGAATCCATAAAGTCTTCTATATCCGAACCTAGATTCACCCTGATGTGGTTCCCTGTTGAATCTTCATAAATGAGATTTTGTGAATAGGCGGTAAAAACACCAATCAGTAAGCCATATAAAAGAATGAATTGTTTCAAAATCCTGTTTTGCTATTTGCGATCAATTTTTGATGATTTTTTTAAAACTAATATTGTTTTTAGGGTTTCCCAAAAGGTAAATACCACTTTTTAGTTCACTAATATCAATTTCGGAATCTCCCGCTTCAATGTTAAAGGTTCTAATCACTTTTCCGGTAAAATCACGAAGCTCTAGTTCATTTTGAGCCTTAAATCCAGAAATTGTCAATGTTGAATTTGTTGGATTGGGATAAGCCTTAAAGCCTAAATTTTCAGTCTCATTGATTATACCGCCAACTCCATCAACCCCTATTTTTATCAATACAATAGCATTAGGGGCTAAATTTAAACTGGTCTCACCAGAAGTAAAAGAAAATGATTCACTCTTTAAACCTTGATTTTCTCTCAAGTAATCAGCTGCTTCTTCTCGGGTATATCCCATATTTACCAAAGAATCGAACTTAAAACGATTGTTGTTGATGGTATCATTCAGTTCATAAATGACGGCTGTATAATCGTCAGAATATCCTTCAAGATTGAGGTTGAATGTTCTCGGGTTTTCCTGATAAAATTCATAAAAAGAGTAGGAGGGGATGGATTCATTGATGGCAATATGCAATGGACTATCATCTCCGATTATAACATCACCACTGTAAATACTCTCTAAATAAGAAAGGTCACCCGTTTCCAAATTAATGAACCCTGCATTATCGAGATCAATAGCATTAAAATCACCCTGGTAAAATGTGTGTCCCAAAGCGGCAACAATTGGCGTAGGGCAATAATTAGCCAATAGAATGTACATGGAGTCTTCATAAGCTGTAGCTGTTAGCACAATGGGATCATCGCTTTCTGCTTTACATAAAGTCCCTTTTAATTCATTCATCATTAAGGTTGCATAGTAAGCGGGTTTATGTATTCCTCCCCAGCTGAGCATACCATAATCCGAATGAAACTCTGAAGCTCCTTCTTCAAAATCATGCCAGGCGGCAATTATCTGATTGTCTATCGAAGATTCACGAATAATTGATTCTTGCCCCTTTACAATAAATGCTTTATGAAGTGAGGACTCTCTTACTGCCGAAGGAGCATTCCATTCAGAAACCATTAGCGTTGGAGTTTCGATAGAAAGGTCGTCACATTTTAGCTTAATATAATCTACAGCTTCTTTAAACTCCTGATCAAAGAGATTAAAATTGTGCCAGGATAAAAAGTCGGGATTGCAATCGTTATCGGCACTATATTCAAGAAGTTGCCCAATTAGAGATGAATCAGCTTGAGCCATTGAGATTTTTCCTGCAGGAGGTTGCCAGTAAATATCATTCGCCCAAAAATTAACTGCCGGGCCACCAACAGCTAACGTATTGTCAACTGCTTTGATGGCATCAAAAGATCGTTTATATAATTCGTAATATTCAGCTTCTGAAGCTGTCCATGAGCCCAAATCAGGCTCATTCCATATTTCAAACCAGGCATTTTCAATTCCAATTTCATTTACCAGGAGATTAGTGATTTCAGAAACAACTAACTCCCATGCTTCCCAGTCGGCGGGAGGTTTTGTATTAAGTACAAACCAACCTGGTGTGCTGGCAGGAGAACCATCAGAAGAGCTGCTTAACCAAGCCGGCATTTTTTCAAAAATGAAAACAAATTTTTGACATTTTTCCGACAATAACTGAAGGTCCGCAGAAACACTTTCAATTATTGATAAGCATTCATCGAGGTTTTCGGCATTGTTTAGTGCCGATTCAATAACATGCGTTCGAATAGCATTTTGATAGATTCCATTAGAATTAAAATCTGTTTCAGCCACTGATGTTTTTGGAACATAAAATACGCCCGGTTTGGCTGTTACAGGTAAGAGCCCCTGTAGGGTGTCAGGGTAAATTGTAATTGTTGTTTGGGAATTCGCAATACAACCGATTACCATTATTAGTGATAACAGAATCAGCTTTTTCATAGTTTAAGTTGGTTTCTTAAAGAACGAATTTAAAATCTATTTCCCCTATTTAATAGATTTTTAAAAAGAAAAAATCCCGACGATATATGCCGGGATTTCGTGATTACCATTTTATGTAAGTAAAAGAGTGTGGGCTTTCAAGATTCTAATGCTCTGTTAAAACAATGTCTGTAAAATGTCCTTTAATATTTATTGGTGCTGAGAAGTAGCTTGGCTGACAAAATCCTTCAAATTCACCATCCACGTTTTTGTTGTCATTTTTATGAAATGAAACAATGAAATCACTTTGTGAGCTTGCCGTATAGGTAGCACTGCCGGTATTCCGCATAAAACTGGCATTTCCGGTTTCTACATTGTGATTATCATACAAGTGTTTACTTTTTTCAACACCGTATATCTTAATAGTTGATTCCATATGCCCATGTGTTTCATCAAAATCATATTGCGAATGCATGTAAAGAATACAGGAATCTCCTTCGTAAAAGTCCAGTTGAAAGGTACTGTTTTGATTAAGTTTGGCAGTATCTGTTTGATTAAAATAAACTTCTCCGCTTGAGTTTGGAGTGATGTTTTTTTTCTTGCAGGCAAGTAAAACTACCATCAGAGAAAGTAGTGAGAAATATCTCATGATTGAATAATAAATTAATTACGGCCAGCAATACTGCTAACTTATAAAATGTATCCTCTAAATGGTAACTTTTCGAAATGAAAAACATTAAAGTATTGTATGTCTAACACCTTTTTATCATTTTGTTTATTTGTTTTATCGCTTCTCACTTCCAGTTTGAGCTGGTCACAGAAAAAAGTGGATTATTACTGTTTGGAATCGTATAAACTCTCAGATGGCGATTTGGAAAAAAAAGAGTTAATATCCCGAGATTATTATCGAAACACTGAATCTTCTTCGGATAACAGAATTATTTTATTTGACGAAAATGGGCAAGTAAAAGAGGCATACGTTAGTTGGTATGACGGTAAGAGTTATGCGCTTTCCTATGAAATAGGGGCTAACAGTTACGAGAGTTCATTTTATTTTTTTGACTCTTTAAGTAATTCGTATTGGGACTTTTCTTCTTATGACCAATACAGTTGGGAGGTGGAACAGGTTTATGAGAGTGACACACTCAATTTTGATAAATCATTCATTTTATATGATTCTACTTTCTCCAATCAACTCAAGAAGAAATGCATGGAGGACGCTTTGAATAATAAAAGCCCTTTTAATGTTATTCAAATGGATATACCTAAAGAAAAACTTGAAAAGGTTTGGACCTTTTATGATATCATTTTACCGAGTGAAGACGAAGATTATCAATACCATCATATGAGCATTGATAGTACCTGGACTGGTGAGGAGTTTATGGTTAGCCATGGAGAAGGATATTTTTCAGAATATCAGAAAAAAAATGGTGTTGAAGTTTCAAAGTTTAAGTCCCAAAATTGGGTAAGGGAAACACATCAAGGAGAGTTTCTCAATCCAATTTATTATAGTTATCATGAATTTGGTGAAGATGAGCAGGATACGACCTTTGTGATCAATTATTCTATTAAGGAGAAAGGACGGAAGCGATTCATTCAACATATAAATATTCGCTACTACCGTAAAACAAAAGGGTATAACCAAAAGACTGTTATAAGAGAGGTGAATCGTATTGGAACCCCTCTGCATATTCATGCAACACTTTATGGATTGAATGGGGAAGTTGAAGAGAGAATTTTTGACAAAAAAGAATTTAACAAGAAGCAAAAAAAGAATAAGGAAATCCCTGCTTTCAAAAATCCACTTAGTAGTAAAGAAAGAGGATATGTTTACTGGAGCCCAGGAAAAATAAGACATGACAAGCCCAAAGATTTAGACAAAGTTGATTGGAATAAAGATGATGTTAAGCGGATTCGTAAGTACTCTAAATTTGTAAGAATGGATAAGGAGAATAACTGCGAGATCCGTGAAAGTATAGATGGAGGTTATTATACCATATATTACCTTTATTTTAAAGAAGACTAGGGGGTAATAAATTCTTCGTATTCGAGAAACAAATTTTTCTTTGGACTTTCAACTTCTGTATCCGTTTCCATTTTTAGTTTCTTAATGCCTTGCGCAGAATAATCCATTTCATGGTCAAATCCCAAAATTTTGCTTACAATTTGGTCCAATGGTTCCCATCCATCTGGCAATGCAATTATCATCCACGAAAAAGATGATTGATGATGATTACTACCTACAACTAAGGTTGCAGAGTAACCATCTCGTCCCATTACTTCTGTAGGGTTTACCTTAACTGCTGGAACATTTAAGGCGGACACTTCTTTGATAAACTCATGGACTTTTGGACTATTGATTGTCCCCTTCTCAACAGTAACAGTACAAAAGTTTTCGTTTGATTTTTCAGCGGTTCTTTTGACAATGCTTAACTCTGTTTTATTCCAGCTGAGTAAAAAAGAAACTGATGGGGTAAAAGGAGTATCGTAAAACAGTTCAATGTAAGAGCCTTCTTTCTTTTTTTGATCAAATAAAGAGAATGCTGTTAAAATTTCGGGTGAATGAATAATTGACATACAATTGAACAAAGAAAATGTACTTTACCCCAAATCAAATTTTAAAAAGAGATAGGTTAATTCATCAGGATGTCGAATAGTTCCTGAACTTCCGCTTCGTATTCGTCAAAGCTAACTTCTTCCAGGGCCGGATCACGATTAAATTCTTCTTCTTTTACTTCTCTACGAATGAATTTAGTCGCTTCTAGATGCATAATAATTCCGTAACGTTCAATATCAAACACCAAAGGAAGTCCCTTAATATCATGATAAGAAGAATAGAAATAAGCACTTTGTGGTGCTAAATCTTCCGTAAACCAAGCATTGTCGTGATCAATAGTGTCATTCGAATTTACGGTATATTCTTTCGACCACATTCCCTGAACTGAATCAGCTTTTCCTGTTTCAGTCACATCATAAGTCGGTTGTGAATCTTTTAGCTTTTTTACCTCTTCCTCGTTTAAAACACAGTAAAAAATCTTATCTCCAAAATCGAGTCGCATTTCAATGGAATTGTCCGCTTCATCCGAAACTACCTCAGTTTTGAAAATCTTTCCTCTAGCAATTTGAGATTTAACCTTACTACCCTTAAATGTTAAGGTCATAGTTTCAGGTAAGATATGCTCCATGAAGCCAGAAACATCAGAATGAGGGTAAGATATGATGTATTCAATTTCTCCTTCCGGTATCTTATTATCACCACATGAAAATAGCAACAGACATAACGAAAACAATAGGAAAAAATGCTTTTTCATAGGTCTAGATTGATAAGGTTAAGCAAATATATCATTTTAATTGATTTACAAATGACTATCCCCAAAGTATGTCAATAGGCAAATTCCAGATATTACTTTAATCATAACCCAGTGCGCGATAAAAAGATTAAATTTGCCCAAGCAAAAAAAGCCCATGACTGAAATTAAAATAATTGAAAACACTTCTGAAATAGCTGCAGGAACACGTGGAGCAAGCCTTGGGGTAGGTGCCCTTAAAGTAGTTGCTCATAACCATGAAAGTGAGCTTTTTGGAAAGTATGAAAGATACATTGTCGAAGACGAAAATGAACTTTTAAATCGTCCGGTTCAATACCCAACCGCTAAGCGAATTGAAGGAGTGGTACAGGTATATCAAAATGTTTCGGATGTTGTTTCACATGTCTTGGATAATGACAATTTTCCGTTGGTTTTAGCAGGAGATCATGCTTCAGCTGGAGGAACAATTGCCGGGATTAAAAAATCGCATCCTGACAAGCGTTTGGGAGTTATTTGGATTGACGCTCATGCCGATTTGCATACGCCTTATACAACACCTTCCGGAAATATTCACGGAATGCCATTAGCGACAGCTTTGGGTACTGATAATCTGGAGTCTCAAATCAATGATCCGGTTGAGGAGGTGAAAACCTATTGGAATCAAATGAAAGACTTGAATGGAGTTACTCCTAAAATTCAGTCTGAAGATTTGGTTTTTATTGCTGTTAGAGATACTGAAAAACCCGAGGATGATTTAATGGAGAGGCGGGGTATTCGTAATTTTTCGGTGGATGAAGTCCGTCAAAAAGGATTACAAACTGTTGTTACAGAAATCAAAGAAAAATTAAGTGATTGTGACATTGTTTATGTTTCCTTTGATGTTGACAGTATGGATTGTATTTTGGTTTCTAAAGGAACCGGAACTCCAGTTGAAAACGGACTTACTCCCGAGGAGGCTGAACATTTTGTCAGGCAGTTTAGTAGCTGGGATAAGTGCTGCTGCGTAGAGTTTGTAGAGATTAATCCCTGTCTCGATAACAAAATCAACAAAATGGCCGAAGTAGCCTTTGATATTTTAGATAAAACCCTTATTGACTTAGAAAACAGATTATAAAATGAGTTTAGCTGAAAAACTACTCACACCTCTAAAAAACATTTTAAACGAACTTTATTCATCCGATTTGGATGAATCCACTATACAACTTCAAAAAACCAGAAAAGATTTTGAAGGAGATATCACTTTAGTTGTATTCCCTTTCTTGAAATTATCCAAAAAAGGTCCTGAACAAACGGGAGCTGAAATTGGAGAAAAAATCAAAGCTGAGCTGGATTTTGTAGAAGATTATAATACGGTTAAAGGCTTTTTGAATTTGGTGATTTCCAACAACTACTGGTTATCCGTTTTGGATGAAATCCAAGGAGTTGAAAACTATGGGACAGAGCATAACACCAAAGGAAGATGGATGGTAGAATATTCTTCTCCAAACACAAATAAGCCTTTGCATTTAGGGCATTTAAGAAACATCTTTTTAGGACATTCAGTTTCAGAAATTCTCCAGGCCAATGGACATCCTATTGTACGTACACAAATTATCAATGACCGTGGAATTCATATTTGTAAAAGTATGTTGGCCTGGCAGCGATTTGGGGATGGAGAAACTCCTGAAACAAGCGGATTAAAAGGAGATAAGCTTGTCGGTAAATATTACGTGGAGTTTGATAAAGCTCTACGAGTTGAGGTAAGTGATTTGCTTCAGAAATGGGCAGCAGGAGATTTTAGCGTTGGTGAAAGTGCCAAAGAAGAGTATGAGCGTTTAAGTGCTGCCGCTGCAGAGAAAGAAGATGATAAAGCCCGAAAGGGAATTGAAGGTAAAATCAAAGAGTTGGTAACCAATCAAACTCCAATTATGCAGGAAGCTAAGGAGATGTTGAAAAAATGGGAAGCCAAAGACCCGGAAGTTTATGCCCTTTGGGAGAAAATGAACGGATGGGTGTACAGTGGGTTTGATAAAACCTACAAAACTATGGGCGTTTCCTTTGATACGTTGTATTATGAGTCTAACACCTTCATTTCAGGAAAAGAGATGGTGGAAGAAGGGCTTAAAAAAGGTGTTTTTTACCAAAAAGAAGACGGTTCAGTTTGGATAGACCTTTCTGATGAAGGTTTGGATGAAAAACTGGTTTTACGTGCTGATGGAACCGCTGTTTATATGACTCAGGACATTGGAACTGCTAAAAACCGTATGGATGATTATGCAGATTTGAATGGAATAGTTTATACTGTTGGAAATGAGCAAGATTATCACTTTAAGGTATTGTTCTTGATTCTTCAGAAGTTAGGGTATGAGTGGGCAAAAAACTGTTACCACCTTTCTTACGGAATGGTTGATTTACCAACTGGTAAAATGAAATCACGTGAAGGAACAGTGGTTGATGCTGATGACTTGATGCAGGAAGTGATCGATAAGGCTAAAGAGATGACTCAGGAGCGCGGACATATTGAAGGAATGGATGAAGCTGAGAAGGAGGCGCTGTACCGTATGATTGGTCTGGGAGGATTGAAGTATTATTTGCTTAAAGTAGATCCTAAAAAACGAATGATGTTCAATCCGGAAGAGTCAGTTGATTTGAATGGAAATACTGGTCCTTTTATTCAATATGCACATGCCCGAATTTGTTCATTGTTAAGAAAAGCGGATCAATTACAGGGGATTGACTCATCTTTGGATTTGCATGTTTCTGAGAAAGAATTAATCAAACAATTAGCAGACTTCCCTGAAATAACAGCAGAAGCGGCTAAGGAATATTCACCGGCTTTAATTGCGAATTATACGTATGATTTGGTAAAAATGTATAATTCGTTTTACCAATCTGTTTCTATCTTTAAAGAGGAGAATGAAGCAATTAAACAAATGCGTTTGCATTTGAGCCAAATGGTTGGTAGAGTGATTAAAACCGGAATGCAGCTATTGGGAATTGAAGTTCCTGAGAGAATGTAGAAGGTTAGTTTTCTTCCTCTTCTTTTTTTCGACTACCAAAGTATTCGTAATTATATCCAATGGTGGAGGTGTGTTCCTTACCCAGGTATTCTACCTCTTCATAAAGGAGGCCATCATCATTGATGAGGTAAATGGTGACATAACGGGTTTCCTCGTTGGAGAACATATCATCTCCCGGAACAGATACCCGCTGTTTACGCATTTCGGAATCTTCATGGTAGCTGAACTTTTCTTTATACACAAAAGTATCTCCTTCAAAATATTCGGTATAGTCCAATTTACCATCTATATAAACATAGGAGTAGGAGGCAAGTACCTGTCCAATTTCGGATAGAATTTCGTAGCGAAGAAGGTGTCCTTCCATGTCAAATACCTGACGGTAGGTGGTATCTCTTTCAGGATAAACAACATCATAGGCTTCAATGAAGGTACCTTCAAAAGTGCTAACCGTATCGTATAAAATTTTGTGGTAAAGACTATCTCCTGACGAACTATAAATGATGATGAGGTGGTTTTGCCAGCCTTTTGAAAATTCAATGATTTTGTTTCCAATATCAGGATTTAGGGTTGTTTTGATGATGGTTTCATCTTCATCATTGTACTTCCAGCTGGTTATAATATCATCCGAGGTGGTAGATTCTATGATCCGTCCAAGACTGTCAAATTGATAAAAAATCTGATAGTTTGGATTGTCATCTTTTTCAAAATAGGAAGCTTTAATCCAGCCAATGTTATGTTCCATAATAAAATCCTGACTCATGTTGTTAAACTGAGCCGAAACCTTAAATGAAAGCAAGCAGAATAGTAATATGAAACCTTGGCATTTCATATGGTTTAAATATACTCATTTGCCCCTAAAAGGTTCCTTTTCACCTAAAAACAGCCTTTTTAAGATTAAAACTAATCCTTTGAGCAGGGATTTTTCCATTTCATGAGTGACTGAATTTCGTCTAATTGAAAAGCTTCCTTTCCCCATTCCAAATAAGGGAACACACCATTTTCGGATAAACTAAAGGTAATTTGATCTTTACCCAATTCAAACTGGTTTAGGTACTCATAAAAATCATCTTCTTTGAGTAAGTGAACTTCTTTATTGTCAGATGAGCTCAAACGTTGGTTAATTTGTTCTGTAAAATAGTGTATGGCGTTGTCTTGATCAACAAACAAATCTTCCGGTTCCAAAATCGAAAAGGTGTTTAAATCCACATTTAAAACATAATCAAAGGTTCCACCATGGGCAGCACCAGAGTTATATTCATATCCACTAACAGTAATAGTGGCTAAATCTTCGCAAATAATCTCAATAATGATGTTGCAATCGTAATGGCTAATGGAATGAGATGTAGTGTCCAGGCTGTTTTGTTGCTCTCTCAAGATTTCTTCAAATCCTGATTCTACCTCTTCCAACCGTCCATGTTGTTTTACCAAAGCATTTAAAAGACTATCCTTTTTTTTACCTAATCCCTTAACAACAGAGTAAGTATAGTCAATTTCATAGCCATAAATTACCCTAGAACGTTTGTGTTGGTAATCTAAAACCATGTAGTTGGAACTTTGCCCTTTACCAACTATGGTTAAAAGTAACAGGCTAAAAAAAAGTAGCGTTTTCATTAGCTATGGTTCCAGTTATTTGGATCGTCTGATTGATTTGGAGAAAGCCCTAAAATATCACCAATTGTATCTACTCCTAATCCTAAAACGGTTCTGTTTACGTAGTTGAAATAACTCACCAATTGGTTGACTTCCAGTATTTCACCGTCATCAAATTGATTGTCTCTAAGTGCTTGAATATCTTCCTGAACCATTTGAATGTGGTGCAGAGTGAGCTTTTTAGCGTAGATCAGTCCGGCTTTTTCTTTCGTTGAAAAGGTTGTGTCAAATTCTTCTGTCTCTAAAGCTTTACGAATTGTAGTAGCTCGATCTTCATCTTGTAAAAGCCTACTCAGTCCTGCAAAGTGGTGTTCTACACAATAAGCACATTGATTTAAGTGGCTCACATAAACTCCGAGTGTTTCAAGGTAATGCTTTGGTAGTTGATTGCCCGAATGGTGTAATACGTTTTTGTATAAGCTCATATGACCTTCCATGGAGTGAGGTCTTAAACTATGAACAGACATTACATTATCTACATTATTATCAGGTCCACAAACGCGTTTATACAGTTGTTTTAATTTCCCTTCTGCTTCATCGAAAGGAATTTCTTTAATCCAGCTCATTTCATTTTTTTGATGAGCTTAAGATACAGTTTATTTGTAGAGTGCGAGCATCACTCCCCATCCTGAATGCCAGCGGTAAACGTAAGTATTGTCTGCTCCATTTGCTTTGATGGTTAAAGCAAATGATCGTCCGTATTTTAGATCCGGATTTAAATCAAGATCAATTTCAACTACGGTATTAGCTTCAATTTTATCACACGATCCCAGTTTATGGTCGTTGTAATAAATACTCACTCCATTTGCCGAAGAAGCATCTCCAATATCCGGAATGTTCATGATTAATTTTGCTTTGTCAAAAGGCTTCATTCCAACAATGGGCATGGCAAAATAGACTTCCAACTGTCCTTTTGTTCCATCTTCATCAATCACGGCAATATCAATTGATTTGTAAGGATCATCATCTTCTCCATTGTCCATTTTATTGTAATCAACTCTTGCGGGAATACATTGAAATAAATTGTATGCTTCTCCCTCTTGTGACCAGCTGAATTCTCCTAAACTTAAAATGCTGATGAAAATGATAACTCTAATCATAATGGTGTGTGTTAAATTTATACTCAAGTCGAACAAAATTAATTAATCCCTCACCTTCTTTAGACTTTTGCTTTTAAGATATTTATAGATGCTTATCTTTGAATAAATTAGCAACTACCCCTTAAAAAATGAAGACCGTTTTAACCCTTGCTGCTTCTGTCGTTTTTGTTACGTTGAACGCTCAAACAAAAATTAAACCACAACAAAACAAGTCCGGTAAATACGGGCTGGTGTTTGCCAATGAAGAAGGCAATAAAGAAGCTATTATTAAAGAGCATGTATATGATTACATCAGTGAAGCACATTTAATTGCGGATGCTGATGGACCTGGAAGAAGTCCTTATTTTATTAGTAAACAGGACAATAAATGGGGGGTGTTGGATGAGCAGGGAAAAGAATTATTTGAGCCCTTAAAGGCAGATACTATGTGGTTGTTACGCTCAAAAGATGCCTACAAAATAAAATTTGAGGACGGAGCTTATAATTACATTGGAGTTCGAGGAAATACCATTGCTGCAGATATTGTAGATGAAAAACGGTCTCCCTATGCTCGTTACCGAATTTTAGTAAAAAGGGACGGAACACAGTCTATTATATACAGAGGTAAAGAGGTCGTAAAACCTATTCCGTATGAGTTGGATTTGGATATTCAAAATCGGGCCAGAACCTTTTTGGTTAAAAATTCAAAAGGATATTACGTCATTAATCTGGATGGTTTTCCTCTTAATGAAGAGCCATTTGAAGCAGCAACTCCAATTGATTTTGATGGAAACCTTGCTGTGCGAAAAGGAGAAAAATGGCATTTATTGGACATGGATTTAAAAAGAGTGGACAATAAGGAGTATGCCAAAGTAGAGCGTAAAGAAAGTCGTTTTGGCCAAAGGTCATTTTATTTGTGTTATGCAGATGGAGAAGAGAAACCCTATGTTTATGGTGGTGAGTATCCTACTTTAAGTTCGGAGAATCCTGTTGAGAATTTTGAAGTGATCAGAGCCTTTGGAATTGGTGAACAAAACGGGAAATGGGGTGTACTAGCGCCAGAAGCTGCTAAATTTTCGGATTTTGAATATGACAGTTTTGAGCATAGTGACAAAAAGGAGTTTTACTTCCACCTTATTTTTGGTAAAAAAGGATCCGATTATTGTTTGATTGATGAGGCAGGAAAACGCTACTATGCCGAAATTCAAATCGATGAGATTTCAATCGTTCGTTGTGAAATGGGGGTTCGGTTATGCTTACGTCAGGGAGATAAATGGGCTTTGGTTTACGAACCAGAGAACGAACCTAACCCAACATTTGAATATGAGGAGATTAAAGGCGGAGAAAAAGGGTTTTATCTCAAGAAAGACGGAAAATGGGGGATGATGAACCACAAAGGAGAAATGGTGGCTGATTTTATCCACGATAAACCTGAGACAATTAAATAGAAGGTTTAATTTCTAGTAGTAGGTGTAAACGGTTGTACTTATGTCGGAAAGAACTCCGTCTAAATATCGTTCATGTTTTATGACATGATTGTGCTCATTTCTGTAATAAACCTCTTTTACAGTGCGACCGCGAAAGAAGAAATAAATTTCACTTGAGTATTTTTCATTTAATTTTTGAGCTTCAATTTGCTTGATTCGTCCCTTTTCAAAGGTGTATTTGACATCAACCAACTTTTGATCGTCTTTAAATGCATAGGCATGAGTTAAATGACCTTGCTCATCATACTCATAATGAGATGTTCGGACTCCCCAATTATCATCACCAATCCTAATTTTAGTGGGAGTTTCCTTATAGATTAATTGACCTTTTTCATTGTACTTATAGTAACAATAGTCATAGAGTGTTTCAGCTGTATCTGATAGTGAATAACGTTTTGAGCTGTCCAATAAAGTTCCGTTGTAATAATTGTATTCTACGGGACGCATTTTACCCATTCCTGAAAAATGAGAATATTTTATGAGGTTCCCAGCAGAATCGTATTTGAATTCTCCTTGTTGCGAGATCGATTTGAACAAATATTTGGAGCTTTGAGCAGCATAACGCTTTTTATCAATAAGGTTTTGTTGTGAATCGTAAGTGAAAATAGCGAGTTGAATATAAGAGGTGTCTCCATTTTCTCTGAAATGGATAACCCGGTGCTCGGACACTAAATTGTTAGAGTTGTAGGTGTAAAAAGAATGTATTTTTGGTTTTAGTGTTGTACAATCATGTGATTTTACTGTTAGTTTTAAGTCTCCTCTCCATTCAGTGATGCTTACATAGTCACGTCCATTCTCATCGAATTTTATTTTTTTGATTTCACGCCCCTTTTCATCATAATGGTATATCATCAATGTATCTGAAGTGTTTACCGCGGGAGAAGTTGATTTGAACAAAATTTCTTCTTTGATGCCCTTTTTTTCTGAATAATCTGCTTTGTACACATCATCATGATAAGGTTTGGACTCAATTTCAACATCGCGGTTGAAGGTTTGAGCATTCAAATTAACAAATAAGATTGAGAAAAGAAAAAGTAGTATGTAGTGGTAAGTCATCGACAATTGTGTGTAATTGTGTCGATGAAATTAAGGAAATAAATGAATTCTAGCGAACTGCTTTTCGACTTGTACCATTCTTGTAATAGATGATAACAGGCCCTCTGTAGCTGTCAGAAACTTCTTGTCCAAGATAATTAACCACTTTCAGAATTTCTTGTTCATCGATGCGATTGTCCAATGAAATGGTTTCTAGAATCTCCTCATCACCATCAAAATCCACCTGAATTAGACGATAATAATTCAATTCATTAGGAGCTGTACGATCGGTATAGGAATAAAATTGCTTTTCTAAAGTTGTTCCCGCTCCTTCAACTTGTGCAATTGTCTTAAAGTCCGAAAACTCTGACCTACGTTGGAGAATAAAGTGTGAATTGTCTAATTCTGAAAGCGTTGACCAAAACAATAAATTTGTGTTAGGATCCAATATTTGACCACTAAGTTGATTAAAATCAATGGGTAATTGAGTGCAGTCTAATGAAGCTCCTCCAGAAACTGTCCAGTTTAACGTAAAAGTTGAATTATCGGCAGTATAATTGTCAATAAGCAGAATAAAGGCATCTCCAGCTGAAGCATTGATTTCATTTACCCAGGCATCACCACCTGATCCTTCGGAATTATCTCCCGAACCAATTGCCAAGCCCGTATCTCCTATGTTTCCAGAATAGGAACAACGAAGCGGAGCCCCAGAGGGAGGACAACTTAAAGTTGCTGTTGTATAAGGTCCCCAAACTGCAAAATCATAATCTACAGAGTTAACAATGGTAAATTCAATATCTCCAGCTGATGAAGATGAAAAGTAATACCATGAGCTTTCATTTTCTCCATCTAAACAACCTTCATTAGCACTTGTCAGGTCTATATCATCTCCAGAACCTGAGCTGTTTCCTGAGAAGGTTTCATCTGAGCAAACGGTTGTTCCCCCCAAGCAGTCTTCAATCAATGGTGGAGGGGGACAAGGAGGAGAGTTATCAAAGGTCAAAGACCAACTATTTAAAACCCCATCATCATCACTAAAGTCATCATAAACTCTTAACTGCCATGTGCCATTGGCGTTTTGACCATTGTTGACAGCAGCCAAATCTCCTTCTGGTACATAAGAACCATTAAAAGGGGCTGAGCCATCGTCTATATTGGTTGTAGCATTCATATCAAAGCAAGTGACAATGTAGTTGTCTCCGCTCCCTCCATTATCTGTCGTCAATTCATAATCGGTACCTGAAGGATCGCGTAGGTAGATATCCAAATCGCCATCCCATGGATGTGTGATATTAATACAAACCTCAGTTAATCCCATAGCACAACTAATGTTACCAATGCCACTAACGGTAATGTCAGAAGTGGTTGTTGATAGCCCTGTAATAGCTGAAGAGGGTGATGCTGAAAAGGTCGTTTGTGTTCTACCACTTACAGTCCCCAATAGCATTAAAAATAGATATAAACCCTTTTTTATCATTCCGATACTTTTTGGTAAATAATTGTTACTGGCTCAGTAAGATTAAAACCTGCAGTTGATAGGCGATTTGTGATTTCTTCTTCAGTAAAAAACAAATGCGTTACCATTTTAAATTTGTCTGCGTTATCGTCGAAGTACATAGGAACATCTGAGAAAATTTGGCGTAGTTCATGAATGGTATGCTTAGCATCAGCATAATTATCAATAGACTCTATTTTGAAATAATAATAGTTTCGGGAATTTGGTGATTGTTGAGCAAATGAGGATACTCCAAACATCATCATAAAAATGAGGGTAAAGATTTTCATGGGTTTTAAAGTAATTTGTGATGTGACAGAATTCAAATTATGGAAAAGAAAAGGGTAGAAACAACCAATAATTTCCGTAGAGCGCAATATTAAAAACTAACGCAGGAGTGCAGTTTCCGAAAGAAAATCAAGTTCGGATGCTATTTGTAAGAAGAATGCTTAGTATAAAATCTGAAGCAATATTTTTTGCTACAGGCGATGTGAGCCAAGAAAAATCAAAGCTGTCTAGAACTTCTTTGTTGTTCTAATTGAAAAGTTGATAGTAATGAAATTACCGAATAGCTTTACGGCTTGTACCATCTTTATAATAGATGATTACCATTCCTTTATAACTATCTGAGACTTCTTGTCCGAGGTAGTTAACCACTTTCAGAATTTTTTCTTCATCGATGCGATTGTCCAATGAAATGGTTTCTAAAATCTCTTCATCTCCGTCATAATCAACTTGAATTAAGCGGTAATAATTCAGTTCTCTTGGAGCAGTACGATCTGTGTAAGAATAGAATTGTTTTTCTGAAGTTGTTCCAGCTCCATCAATTTGAGCAATTGTTTCAAAGTCGGAAAATTCCGTTCTACGTTGAAGTAAAAAATGAGCGTTATCTGATTCGGAAAGAGTGGACCAAAGCAGTAAGTTCTCATTTGTTCCGAGAACCTGTCCGTTTAATTTGCCAAAATCGATAGGTAAAGGTGTACAGTCTAACGAAGCTCCACCTGAAACTGTCCAATCTAGTGTAAAGGTTGAACCATCAGAACTATAATTATCAATCACCATGATAAAAGCATCTCCGGCAGAGGCATTAATCTCATTAACAAATGCATCACCACCTGATCCTTCGGAATTATCACCAGATCCGGAGGCGAGTCCTGTATTACCAACACTTCCAGAGTAAGAGCAACGAATTGGAGGACCGGATGGAGGACAGCTTAAAGTAGCTGAGGTATAAGGTCCCCAAACTGCAAAATCATAATCTACAGTTGTAATAATGGTAAATTCAATATCTCCTGCTGTTGACGATGAAAAATAGTACCATGAGCTTTCATTTTCACCATTTAAGCAACCATCATTGGCTCCTGTAAGGTCTACATCATCTCCTGAACCAGAACTATTTCCTGAGAATGTTGCATCCGAACAAACGGTGGTTCCACCTAAACAATCCTCAATCAATGGTGGAGGAGGACAAGGAGGAGAGTTATCAAAAGTTAATGACCAACTATTTAAAATTCCGTCATCAGCAATAAAGTCATCAAAAATTCGCAATTGCCATACTCCGTCGGCATTTTGCCCGTTGTTTACAGCTGCCAAATCTCCTTCCGGAACAAAAGAGCCATTAAATGGAGCTGTACCAGCTGTTACATTGGTTGCAGCTGTCATATCAAAGCAGGTGACGATGTAATTATTTCCACCACCTCCATTGTCTGTTGTTAGTTCATAATCGGTTCCAGACGGATCCCTTAAAAAGATGTCTAAATCACTATCCCATGGGTGGGTGATATTAATACAAACCTCAGTTAATCCCATTGCGCAGCTGATGTTCCCTATACCACTTACTGTAATATTGGAGGTAGTTGTTACCAATCCTGGAATAGCAGCAGAAGGGGAAGTAGAAAAAGTAGTCTGTGCTTTTCCACTCAATGTCCCTAGGATCATTAAGAACAGATATAAAATCCTTTTTTTCATTCTGTTGCTAAATGGTAAATAATGGTCATCGGTTCAACAATCTCAAATCCTGCAATGGCAAGACGATTTACAATTTCCTCTTCCAAAAAATGTAAGTGAGTTACCATTTTGAATTTGTCTGTTTCGTCGTCAAAGTACATGGGAACATCTCCCAGGATTTGACGCAGCTCATAGATGGTATGCTTAGCATCATCGTAATTATCAACAGACTCTATTTTGAAATAATAGAAGTTCTTTGAATTCGAGGATTCCTGAGCAAATGAGCATACCCCAAACATCACGATAAAAATCAGGGCAAAGATTTTCATGGATTAAAAGATTATAAGTAGCTTCTGGTTAACAAAACGCAATTTAAGCAAAAAAGGTTAAAAAAACAACAAAATGCTTCTGTCCAGATAAGCATTCAATCCCAACGTAATACTATTGTTTCCCTGTGAAAATTAAAGTCGAATTCCGATAATACAAACATCGTCAACTTGTTCTAAATCTCCCTTCCAACTTTCAAAAATGTCATTGATGGTATCATGCTGATCACTCATTTTTGATTGCCACTGATGAACCAATAATTCTTTAAAGGGACGGTATTTGAATTTTTTTCCTTTCTCACCACCAAACTGATCGGCGAATCCGTCGGTAAAACTGTAAACAAGATTACCCTTTTTTAATTGAACGGTATGGTTGGTAAAGGGCCGAGGATTCTCGAAGATACCAACAGGTTGTTTATCACCTTTTAATTCATTGAGTTCCCCTTCGTTTACAATGTAAATAGGGTTATTCGCTCCCGCAAAATTAAGTTCGAGTGTTTTTGTATTGATACTGCAAATAGCGATGTCCATTCCATCTTTAACGTTGGATTCTGACTTTTCAAAGGTTTCAATAACCAATTCCCGCGTTTTATTCAAAATCTGATCTGGTTGAGTTAGCTTGAACTCCCTCACGGCCCTGTTTAAGGCATTGTGACATACCACAGAGACCATGGCCCCCGGAACTCCATGACCAGTACAATCCGCAGCAGCAAATATGACAGTGTCTCCTATCGACTCAAACCAATAAAAATCACCAGCAACAATGTCCTTTGGTCTGTACAAGACAAAACTCTCCGGCAAAAAGGATTTAATTAACCTTGGTGCGGGTAAAATGGCTTCCTGAATTCGTTTGGCGTAACTAATACTGTCTTTGATTTCGTTATGCTGCGTTTCAATTTCAACCTTTTGTAATTGAATTTCTTCAGTTCTATCCTTAATGGTTTGTTCCAGTTGCTTTTCTCGTTCTTTCAAAATATGTAACCTCCAACGGAAGATTAGATAGATCAGCAAAAGGAAGAGTGGAATGATGATTGACCAAAAAAGTGCTGATTGATAGAGAGGACCAGAAATCATCACCTTTATTGTGATAACTTCCGACTCAAGGTTATGGTCTCCAATGGCTTTTATTGCCAGCTGATGTTCTCCTGAACTGAGTCCTCCCAAGCGGAAAAAGGAAGATTTGTGGGGAGGAGTCCAATTGTTATCATCCAATTTGAAGCTATAAGCTTGTTGGGCGTGATTTTCAAAATAAACTGATCTAACGGTCAATAAAAGTGATTCATCATAGTTACAACTTAAGTTTGTTGGAGCTTGATACTCACGACCTGGAATCCAGTCAAATAATGTCTTGTGTTTACCATCTCGTTCTTCTAAAATGATTGATTCAAATAGTAGGTGCTGAGGTTTTAATTGCAAAGAATCATCCTTTAGCAGGATGTGGGGAACACCTCGGTAACCACTAAACCAGACATTCCCATATTGATCCTGATATAAATCTCTGAATCCTTGTCCAATTAAACCATTTTTAAAGGTGTAAGAGGTGTGTTTATAACGTTGAAAGAAATCCTCTTCTGATTTAACGGTTTGATCTTGATTGATTAAGCGGAAAATATCAATTCCCAATTGTGTTCCAACTAAGGCATTATTATCTTTTGTAATTCTCAAATCGGTCAACCTTCCCCCACTGAGTCCATTACGCGGTTGTATGTTTACGGCAGAATCTGTTATGGCGTTGAAATAATTTAATCCTCCTTCAATTCCTCCGACCCAAAGGCCATCTAATTGGTCTAGGCGAAAATTATAAAGGATATTAGAGCCTAAATTTCGAGAAAACCTTTCGGCTGTATGTGGAGTTACTTTAAAGAGAAAATATCCCCAGGAAGAAATCAAAAAAGTAGTATCGTTGACATACTTAAAGCCTGTTAACTTCAAAGAATCGCCCAAAATATGTTCCATTACGGTTTCCGTTTCACCTTTGGAATTAGAGCGGTAAATACCAAACTCATTTTGATGATTGGGGGTAGACCAAAAGAATAAGTCATCTCCCTTGCGGTGAAATAAGTTACTTTCCCGCCCTTTGATGGAAGTGGTAATAAACTTCCCCGATTCATTTTCAAATACTAAGTTCCAATTTTTATCCCACATCCAGTTAATTCCATATAGGGTCTTTAAGTCGTAGTACTGACTATACTTAGCGGCTTTTGCTGGTTTTGAAGTTCCATTTTTGTCAAAAAAGTAGCTTTTATTATTGACGGTTAGGTACATCCCCTTACTCAGCTCATAAGCATCTATTTGGGGGTTAGGATCAGAGATTTTTTGGAGGGTATCATATTTTAAAAAGCCTTTTTCATCTAAACTAATATTGACAAAATGACTCCCGTTGTTCATTAGCTTTAAATGTTCGCTGGTTCGTAGTGTTTGCAGTCCATCCACACGAATGAGGTTAAATTTGGGTATGTAGAGCAATCCTTTTCCTGATGTTCCAATCCACAGAGAATTATTCCGATCAAAATAAAAATCACTAATGTTAAATTCATTGCGATGATTATTCAGCATTTCTTCAGCTTCAAGTCCAATTACTCTAAATAAATGTTGGCTGGTAGACATGAATAAAACCCCATTACGATCCGTTTTTATCAATTCTATTTTAGGATGATCCGGAATAGGAAATTTGATGTCTAGATTTTGAGATAGTTGAGGAGTTAATTTATAAAACTGACCTTCTTCGTCCAATGCAATAATATAATCTTCTCCATCGGCTCCTAATCGTTTAAACTTTTTGCCTCGGCATAAGGGATAATCAGGATAAATGATTTCGCCATTTTCAATGTAAAAAACCTTCTTATCTACAATTCCCCAAACTCTATCTTCAGCATCAATGGTCATTTGACGGATATAAGCTCGCTTATCATTTTCTGATCCTTCAAAACCAAATGCTTCATGATTCCACATTAAAGTAGTATCCTTTTTAATACAGGAAACACCACCAAGTCGTGTACTTACCCAAACATTATTTTTAGAGTCACTCTTTATCCCTTGAATATGGACATCCGAAATGGTATTACCGATATCAATGTACTGCACATTCTTATAACCATCTTTTAGGCAACTAACTCCAATTCCATTCCCTCCAATCCAAATACTACCATCACCGTTGGAATTAATTCGACTCGAGCGTTCGAAAAATCCGTTGTGCGCCCCATAAGCATAGAAATTTTCTCCATCTAAACAACCAAATCCCGAATGAGAGGTACCAAACCAAATTCTCCCTTTGTCGTCCTCTGTAATTTGGAAAATAGAGTTGGTATTAAGTCCGGTACTAATGTCAAACTGATAGGTTAAGTACTTTAGAGGCATTCCTTTAAAAGGAGTTTCTAAACGAACCTTTTTGGGAGGACCATAAGAGATGATTCTTTGAGCGTTCAAACTGCCGGGAAAGAGTGAATAAATCACTCCCAGAATTAAGATAAGTTTTGAGTAGTTTGACATTTTGGGAAGTAAGGCTCTAAAACGAAACGAAATTAGAAATAAAAGCGTAATTAAGTGGCTAGAAATAAGACAATTTAAGGGCATTCTTTGAGTTTAGAATCATCACCGAATATCCTTCCATTCATTTTTTTGTTGGTTTTCAGCTTTTTTCTCTTTCACTCCTTTAACAATTAAAACAGCTGCAATAATAAAAGCCACAGCAGCTCCACCAAATTCAAGTTTGTAATACAGTTCGTGCGATTTTTGAGCCGAAGCATTTAAATCTCCAAAAAAGGGTGTGTCCAAATAATCATTTAAAACAGTGGCCTTGTAATAATCATTGTAACCTAAAATAGCCAGTACAATAGCTAAAGCATCCAAAATAATGGCCGGAACGAGACGAGAAGTTTTCATACTTTGAAGATAAAAAAACAATTGCATGTAACATTTTAAGCAATTGTTTGTTTTAGAAATAACCAAACCAGAGATGACCAATCGTAACTTAAAATCCGTGCAATAATGAGACGATTTGTTTTCTACATTTTTTTGCTATCTGTTTTTACCGCAAACAGTCAATTAGATCCTTACTATTTTTCTGAAGGCTTAACTCCTCAATATCAAAATCCAGCCTCATATGGTAGTTGGAACAAGGTATCCGCTAGCGTAACAAGCAGGCTTAATTTTCCTTTTGACATTCAGTATCATGGGACATATTTGGGAAATGCTGAATATAAACTCTCCCTTGAAAATAAAGAGGAAAAACGTTTTGGTGCTATTGGAATGGGAGTGAGTTATTCTGACGAACGAATTAAAGCTGATCAGTTCTTTTCAAACGCCTACAGTCAACTAACCGTTAACATCAATTATCAGTTCATTTTTAAGAAAATGGCCATTAGTTTAGGTGTTGCTCCGGGAATGACCAGAATTAAACAAGAAAGTTATTTTACAGGTGCACCAAGCTTCCAAGAAAGTCAATTTTCTTTTGGAGCTGGATTAATGATTTATCAGGATCACTGGTATTTGGGATTTGCAGCCAACCATCTTAATAATGAAGATTTTGAACACTTAAGTCATGATCTGCCTATTCAGTATTCGGTTGATGGAGCTTATCATCTTAGATTAAGAAGAAGATTTGCCTTAATGCCAATGGCGACTTACCGATACCAAACCGGATTTCAGTATTTGAGAGGAATTTTATTTGCTGAATTTGGGCAAATAGGAAAGAACATTAGAGTTGGTTTAGGTGGAGCTCGACAAGAATTAATTGCTGCCGTAGTTGGAGATTACAAGAAGTTTAGATTGTCTTATTATTTCATATTGAATACATCTCCTTTAACAACTGCTTCAACATTTGGACACGAATTGAGTTTGGGATTCCGAATTGGAGACCGATTAACTCCTGTTTTTAAAACCATTGGTGTACCACCTTTTTAATTCATGATGAAAGAAGAATGGAAAAGAAGTCGCTGCAGTAATTGTGGGAAAGGCTTTTTATGCGGAGTAGAATTGACAAACGAAGAATGCTGGTGTCATCAGCTCCCACACATCATCCAACTTCCCGAACAAGAAAGTAAAGGTTGTTATTGCCCTGATTGTTTAAAGGAACTGATCGACTCTCAAGAAGGAAAAGCCGATTAGTTTCGGGCTACGGCAAAAAGTTCTCCAATTTGCATTTCTTCTGCCTTTTCAAAAGGAAGGTAGAAGAGGGGAGTTGACTCCGTTTGGTGCTTTAAGTCAATGGCGATGGCATCCTGTTTTTGACCTTCTTCTAGTTCGTAAGAAACTTCGTAGCAAAGTGCATAACCGTTCATTTTGTTATCGGCCATTTCAGTTTCGCAGTATTTACCTAAGGTTTCTACTACCTTTCCGATAGTTGGAACGTTTTTTTTGTCGATTTCCATTTCCAATGGATGAACATTCCCAATGGTGTCAATAAAAGCTCCAAAAGGATAAGCTTCCCCGGTTTCGGTTAATAAATCAACTGCATATTCTTTACAGTGCTCTATTGTGTTTAGAATTTCGTCTGATAATTCCATTATTTATTCAGTTTCTTTTGTAAGACATACATTTCATCTCTCAAGCGTGCCGCCTCAATAAAATCAAGATCTTTGGCCGCTTTCTCCATTTCCTTTTTCGTTTTCTTGATGGCTTTTTCAATTTGTTCCTGACTCATATAATCAAAAACCGGATCAGCAGCCATGGACTTTTCGGTCTCAATTTCATAAATGGCTGTTTCATTATCACCATCCGCTACCTTGGTCTGTTGTAAAATACTTTCTTTTGACTTTTTAATTTGAGTAGGAACAATGTTATTATCGCGATTGTATTCTTCCTGAATTTCCCTTCTACGATTGGTTTCCGTAATGGTCTTATCCATAGAGTCCGTGATATTATCGGCATACATCAATACTCTTCCATTGACATTACGAGCTGCTCTACCAACAGTTTGTACCAAGGCCCGTTCCGAACGTAAGAAACCTTCTTTATCGGCATCTAAAATGGCGACTAAAGATACTTCCGGAAGATCTAATCCTTCTCTCAGTAAGTTCACTCCAATCAAAACATCAAAATCTCCCAAACGCAATTGGCGTAAAATTTCAACTCGTTCCAATGTATCTACGTCCGAATGAATGTATCGACATGGTATTCCCAATCGATCTAAATACTTCTGGAGTTCTTCTGCCATTCGTTTTGTTAGGGTAGTCACCAGGGTACGTTCGTCTTTTTCCCGTCTAATTTGAATTTCCTCAATCAAATCATCAATTTGATTTTTACTTGGACGAACCTCAATAATCGGATCTAACAAGCCTGTTGGACGAATTATTTGCTCCACATAAATTCCTTCAGAATTCTCCAATTCATAATTGGCCGGAGTTGCGCTGACGTAGATCGTTTGTCCGGTGACGGTCTCAAATTCTTCAAACTTTAAAGGTCGATTATCCATTGCGGCGGGTAGGCGGAATCCAAATTCAACCAAATTTTGCTTTCTCGAACGATCTCCACCATACATGGCTCTAATTTGAGGAAGTGTCACATGACTTTCGTCAATCATCAAAACAAAATCGTCCGGGAAATAATCAATAAGGCAGAAAGGTCTTGAGCCCGGAGCTCTTTGATCAAAATAGCGGGAATAATTCTCAATTCCTGAGCAATATCCCAATTCTCGAATCATTTCCAGGTCGTAGGTGACTCTATCTTCAATTCGTTTCGCTTCCAGCATTTTGCCTTCTCCTCTCAGGTATTCCAAATGCTTTCCTAAATCAATCTCAATATCACCAATAGCTTTATTGATAGTGGCCTGGGATGTAACAAATATGTTGGCGGGGAAGATATTGATTGAATCAAAATCCTCCAGCTTAGAATTGTTTAATGGATCAAAGGTGTAGATCTGCTCAATTTCATCACCCCAAAAGATAATTCTTAACGCATAATCTACATAAGCTAAAAATACATCTACAGTATCTCCTTTTACTCTAAAATTACCCCTTTCAGGGGCTGTATCGTTACGAGAGTATAGATTTTCAACTAATCGTAAAAGGAATTTATTCCGACTGACTTCCTGCCCTTTTTTTATCTCAATAATTCCATTTTGAAATTCTTCCGGATTTCCAATCCCATAAATACAGGAAACAGAGGCGACAATAATCACATCTCGTCGTCCTGATAGTAGGGCAGAGGTAGCAGAAAGTCGTAGTTTTTCAATTTCGTCATTGATGGACATGTCCTTTTCAATGAAAGTGTCTGTTACCGGCAGGTATGCTTCAGGCTGATAATAATCGTAGTAAGAAACAAAGTATTCTACTGCATTATTAGGAAAAAACTGTTTGAACTCCCCGTATAGTTGAGCGGCTAATGTTTTATTGTGAGAGAGGATAAGTGTTGGACGATTTACTCCTTCAATGACATTTGCCATTGTAAAGGTTTTTCCACTTCCCGTTACTCCCAGAAGGGTTTGAAAAGGAACCCCTTCATTCAAGCCTTCAACTAGCTGTTGTATAGCCCCGGGCTGATCACCCATAGGTTTGAATTCACTCTCTATTTTAAACTCCATCGCCGAATTTTTTTTGAAGGTTATTCATGACTTCATCCAAATCCACGTCCGCTCCGGTAAACGAGAGAATTTTTTGTATAATGCGGTCAACCGTTGCATCAGGGCAAGAGGCACCACTGGTCAAAATAATTCTGATTTGTTCTTTTTGAGGAAGATAGTTCTCACTTTCCAGTACTTCTTTTTGGTGAAGGTTGAAATGACGAATCGTGTTTGTAGATAACAACTCATCTTCATTTTTGATGAAATAAGTTGAAAAATTTTGTTCCAATAACTCCACTAAATGTGAGGTATTAGAACTATTATATCCGCCCACCACAATGGCTAAGTCAGCTTGCTCATTCAATAAGTTAGATGTAGCGGTTTGATTGTCGTTTGTAGCATAACACAAGGTATCTCTTGTATTGGCAAAGTGATTTGAAACCTTTTCCTGTCCAAATTTTTGAAGCATGATTTGATGTAGGTAGTCCGAAATTTCCTGAGTTTCTGATGCAAGCATGGTAGTTTGGTTAACCACGCCTATTTTATCCAAATCACGGTCCGAATCAAAGTTTTCACTGTACCTTCCTCCAAAAATATGTTCAAAATCGGCTTTGTTCTTTTCGCCCAAAATAACTTCGCCTAGCATTTTGGCTTCTGATATATCCCGAATTACTACCGATTTTGCATGCTGGCGACTGTGTGAAAAAGTCGCCCGTGTTTCTTCATGTTTATCCTTTCCGTGAATAATTACTGTATGATCATCTGTTCCTAGCTTCTCCGACTTTTTCCAAACTCTGGTTACAAATGGGCAGGTAGTATCGTATTGTTGTAATTCAATACCAATGTTCTTCAGTCGTTCTTCAATTTCAACGGTGGTACCAAAAGCTGGTATAATGACAATATCCTCAGCACTTAATTCATTCCAATCAATAAGTTGATTGCCCAAAGTGTCTTGTATGAACCGAATGCCGTGAGCTTCTAAGTCATCGTTAACACCCGGATTATGAATCATTTGACTCAAAAGAAAAATTCGTTTGTTCGGATTTTCTTCAATAGCACGATAGGAAATCTCAATGGCATTTTCAACTCCAAAACAAAAACCAAAATGACGAGCTAAGACAAATTCAACCTTTCCAAAATTCAGAACGGACGGAGAAAAATCTTTTTTTCGTTTATCAGCCGCCGAACGAATGTTTTTAACTCGTGAAATGATTGGAGAACGATAATATTCTGGGATGTTAAAGGATTTCAATGCTGATGTTTTTTAGTATAACAATTCGGTTTAAAGCTTGTTCATTTACTCCATGTCCAATAAATCATCCAAAACGTTGTAGCTGATAACATCTCCTCGCCAGTAATTCAATGTTTTTCCGTCTTTATCAACTAAAAAGGTAATTGGAAATGAATTTCCGGCATTGTTGGTAAATACCTGGTCACTAATACAGTAAGAGTCAAATTTAGTTCCTCTGTTCTCATTCAAGAAACGATCTGCATCTTCTCTCAAACTAGGAAAGAATACTGTTACAGGAACTTTTTGTCCGGCTTCTACATTAATTCCCAACTTATTGGATGTGGCTTTACAATGTGGACAAGTTGAAGTGAAAAAAGCGATAATGTGGTTCCCTTCCCCCAATTCAAATTCATTTCCTGTAGCTTGAGAAAGCTCGGTAATGTCTAATTCAATTTCTTCTGTATTAGCTGCTGGTGTCCCATAATCTCCCACATAAACTGGATGGAGCATAGAAATTCCAATTCCAGGTAAAAGGGCTATTAAAAAGATAATCCAAACCTTAATTTTTCTACTTTTTTTCCAAAGTGAAAAAATTTCTCTCAAACAAATGGTGAGCATTATTACTACCAAAAGCCGAATGAATAGTGTGCTAAATACCCAACCACTTCCAAGTTTGGTAACGAAAAATTCCAATAGATCATTGAAAAACAGCGGAATAACAAAGCACATGCTAAGTGAAAGAACGGCTATAATAAGTCGAATGGCCATAAAATGAATTTTATAAAGTATTGATATGGATTGATCCTGAATTTAAGACACTAAAATTAGTGAAAAAGCACAATTCAGGAGCAAAAAAAAGGGGCATAAGCCCCGAGTATATAAAAGTGTGATAGTCTTAATTCAATTTACAATCGATTGTAATGGTATTTGAGACCACCGTTTTTGTACTGTTCCAATCCGTACAAGTCTTTTTGGCTTTACGTTTTGACATATCAGATAATAGAGTGTCAGAAACAGTAGTTGTACTTCCACCGGGAGAAGTTACTACAGTTGTACATGTACAAGTGTGGTCTTTTTTGCATGAAGCTAAAGCGATGAGGCTCGTTGTTAAAGTCAAGAGGATTGTTTTTTTCATTAAGAGGTGTTTTATGATAAAGAATAAAAAAAGGGAGAAATAAATTCTCCCTTAGATCAAATATCGAAATAAAGTTATTTGATTTCACATTCAACCGAAGTTGTCACATCGTCAATACTTGATGAAGAATCACCGTCATCACAAATGGTGGTGGCGTTTTTCTTCGTGTTCTTGATCGCTGTATTTGTTGTTGCTGTTATGGACGAATTAGGTGTTTCCGTAGTAGTTACACACTCACATGTGTAATCCTTTTTACAGGAAGTGAACACCATCATCAATCCGACAGTCAATAACCAAATAACGTTTTTCATTAATATCTAATTTGAACGTCGAACTAAAATTCAACTTATTTCAAGCTACAAGTAGAAGTAACTGTTTGTCCAAATGCAGAAGTAGAAGAGTTTAATCCTTCACAAGCAGCTTCAGCATCTTTCTTAGTCATGTCAGCAAGAGTAGTATCTACAGTACTTGTTGAGTTGATAAGACCAGAAGTTTCAACTACACACTCACAAGTGTGATCTTTCTTACAAGAAGCTAATACAGTTAATCCTCCGACAACTGCAACCATAATCATCATTTTTTTCATAATTTACTTTTTAGATGTTGTTAATTTATAATAAATACAGATTTTTTGACTTCAAGGTTTCAATTCTCTCCATCAATTTTTCACCTACCTAACAAAGATAGGGCCAAAAATGTTTCAACACCTACCGATAAAGCAGACTCATCTATATCAAATTTAGCATTATGAACTGGATGAACAATCCCTTTTGCTTCATTTCTAACACCTAAGCGAATAAATGTTGCAGGAATTTGCTGAGAGAAATATGCAAAATCCTCTCCTGTCATTCTTAATGGTAGATCGTGAACACGTTCTGTTCCGAGTTGGTTTTTTAGAATTTCCCGACTTTTTTCGGTGAGATTAGGATCATTTTCCAGATAGGGGTATCCTACTCGAATATCTACGTCAACGTCTCCACCCATTTCTTGCAGAATCTCTTTAGACTTTTGTTGAATTAAGGCATGAGCCTTTGCTCGCCAATCCTCATTCATCGTTCGGAATGTTCCTTGAATGTGTACTTCGTTAGGTATTACGTTAGTGGCTCCTAAACCTTCAATTCGGCCAAAAGCCAAAACGCAAGGAACATCTTCGGGTTTATTAGATTTAATGGATTCCTGTAGGGCCAAAATCATTTTTGAAGCTCCATAAATAGGGTCAACGTTTTGGTGTGGCATGGCGGCGTGTCCTCCTTTACCCTTAACGGTAAGGTATATTTCATCACAGGAGGCCATGTACATGCCTGCCTTTAAGCCAATATTTCCCTTTTCCATTTCTGGAAAAACATGCAAGGCGTAAATTCGATCAACGGCGGGGGATTCCAATACTTTTTCAGCAATCATCAAGCTGGCACCTCCAGGTAATTTTTCTTCACCAGGTTGAAAAATAAGTTTGATGTTAGAAGTCAATTCAGCCTGCAATTCTTTTAAAATCTTAGCTGTACCTAATAAAATAGAAGTATGTACATCATGTCCGCAAGCATGCATGACACCTTCATTTTTTGACTTGTATTCAACCTCATTTTGCTCTAAAATAGGGAGAGCATCCATATCAGCTCTAAGACCAATGCAGTCTGCTCCTTCTTTAGGAGATGGAATAAAACCAACTACTCCTGTTTCTGATAAAATACTGAATTCAATTCCCCATTCACCAAGTTTGGACTGAACAAATTTTGAAGTTTCAAATTCCTGAAAAGAAAGTTCCGGGTTTTGATGAATGTGCCTTCTTATTGCAACGACTTCATTAAGAATTTCCTGTGATTTCTGTCGAATTAGTTCCTGCATTGTCTTCTTTAACTCCTTTATAGCCACTATAAACCATTTTTATAGCGACATATAACATTAAAATTCCAAAAATCAACTTCACCAAAGATGGACTGAGGCGTAGTGCTATTTTAGAACCAAAATAACCTCCTATTACAAATGCAATGGCTATAATAATGGCATAATTGATATTGAGTTGCCCGGTTTTATAATAATTCATTACCGCCAATATTCCAATAGGAGGAAGCATTAGCAATAGACTGGTTCCTTGAGCTGAATGTTGACTTAGGCCAAGTAAATAAACCAAAGAAGGTACAATGATAATTCCACCACCAACACCAACAAAACCTGAGGCAATACCGGCAAGTAAGCCAATTAAAACAAGAATTATAATAGTCTGAAAGGTCATATATCTTTTGTCAAAGATAAATAAGTCAACGGTTTTTGGACTTCAAAATCTTCAACACCCCATGCAAAGTCGAGGCGAACAAAGTAGCCCCATATTTTTGAACGGAATCCTAAACCGAATCCTCCTACGATAGGTTCACGGAGATTTTCAACATTAATCGTCACAGGTTTATCTTCAATAACCTGAGTATTGAAGTAATTGTCAGGATGGAAAGGATGGGGACCTGTCCAGGCGACTCCCAAGTCTCCAAAGCCAACAATTTGGAAATGTCTCAACATGTCACTTTTAATTGGGTAAGATGAGAAATAGCTGAAAATAGGTAATCGTAATTCGGTATTATAAAGTGCGAAGCTATTTCCGTTTCGGATGTTTTGAATAAATCCACGCATTGGAGTGGCAATGGTTTGGAAACCGAAGTTTTGTGTTGGGTCAACTGTAATATCTTGATCAAAATCAGGGTTTCGTCTTAGCATCCAATTGTCAACTCCGCCTAGATAGTAGAGTAACTTACGTCCACCTTGTGAGGTAGCCGCTGCAAAACGATTCACCCAAATGAAATTTCGCTTAATACGGGTGTATTGTCTAAAATCTAAACCAAAGTTGAAAGTTGGTTCATATTCGCCTCCCAGTTCCTGAAGCCATTCTGCAAAAATCTTAAAGCGTGTTCCTCTGCGAATGTTAAGTTCCATTGGAATGGTATTATCCAATACCAACTCTAAATTTAATCCACTGTTGTAAAGCTCTTGCGAAGGACGGATGAGAGAATTGTCACTAAATGGAATGAAAATTTGTCTGTCCTTACGAACGTTTCCGGTTCCTCGCACACTCCAAACTTCCGAAATAGGGTAAGACATTCTATATCGAATATCATGCGTTAACCATTTATAAAAACCTTCTCCACTTACTGTTTTTTGGCGATAGAAAACCAAACGATGATCTAATCGTTTTTTCAAATTCTGAATCATAAATAAGAACTCACCTCCACTGTTGAAAGAGGTTGGAATTCGGACTCCTCCCAGGAGTTTATAATCGTCGAACAAATCACTGGCTCCAATTTTAAGTAACATGTTCATCCCAGGGTTAAAATAAACCGATCCCGGACCAGAATAAGGCTGGTAGTTAGGGAATAAAAAGTTGTTGTCAAATTGAGACAGTACGTAATCTTTTGCAAAATTGGCTTTGTAGATTAAGTATTTCGGAGGTCTGAATTTTTTTACCTTGACAATGATACTGTCTTTGGATGAGGTATCCTGTGTTGTGTTTTTGAGTTGCGAATCTTCTCCAATATTGACGATTACCTTTTGATACTTGATCCCGTTGATTTGTAAGGTGTCATTTTTTTCTTCGGAGTTTTGATTTTTCTTTTTGCGTTTGTTTTGTTTATCGAGTTCTTTTTGACGGTAAGTGGTGTTCCACAATACATCAATTTTTTCGTCATTTCCTTTCGTAGTTAAAAACTTGTATTTCCCGTTTTGGTAGATGGTATATACAATTTGATTACGATAGTTCATGTGTTGCTCTCGAATGCTTGTTACAAAATTGGTTTGAGGATGAGACTCCGTTTTGTAAGCATAATGAGTAGCGGTATCAATAAAACTAATGAAACTGTCTTTTTGTGCAATAAAGCGATTGTAGAGACCATTTTGATCGGAAAGGTAGATGTACTTATCTCTTGCTAATTGATATGCATTTATTTCATTTTCATCTTCAGTATTGGTAACTCGTTCAAGGTATTTGTATGTTCGTTTAATTTCTTTGAGATCATAGATGAAAAGGTCGTTTTTACGATCGATAAAATCAATGTCTGGAGCTTTAAAAATGGTATCACTTACACGGTTGGATGAAAATATAACTCTGCTGCCTTTATCTACAAAGCTAGGGTGTAAGTCATCCCAAATATCGTCTGTGATTTGAGTTTTGGAATTGCTCATATTGTCGAGCAAATACAAATCTGATTGTCCTTTCACCACTCCGGATAAAACAATCTTTTTCCCATCAGGCGAATAACTGAAGTCTAATACCTTATCCAGGCCTTTAATTGGCTTCGTAGTAAAGGATTTGCTCTCAAGAACATAAATAAACTGTAAAACTTCTCCTTTTAGTTCAGAGAAAAAGCAAAGTGCATCTCCTGAAGGGTGCCATTCTACCACAGGGTAAGAATGATCCTGAATTCGTTCCATTTTAGGCTCTGCCGAGAAGATTTTCTTTGTTTTTCCACTCTCCAGGTCCAGAATTTTAATGCGATACCGTCCCAATTGATTTTCTACGTAAACAATTTTATCACCTTGTGGACTTATTTTGGCAGAGTAGTAATGTGATTCTTTTTTGTGCTTGAATTTAACAGCATCTCCCACAGCCTCTTGCTGATTTTTATATTCTTCTATATAACGTGAACGATAAAAGGAAATGTAAGCATTGGTTAATTTCGTAAAGTCCATCCCCAATAGACTAAAGAATCCACGTTCTACGTTTTTAGTTACTCGGGTAATGTAAATGATATTGGGAATGATCGATGCGCCGTGTGTTTCGGCTATGTAATTCCAAATAGCATGTCCGGCATAATTTTTTTCCTCTGGCGTTAAATCGTTGAACTTGTCAATTTTTTTGGTGAGAATAAGGTCTTTTACCTGACTTTCGGTATCTGCATCCCAGCCTTTAACAAAATAGCTAATCAGTCCTTTTTCTAACCAATCAGGAATACCAGAGTTTACAGTAGACTTGAGTTGATCTTTCCAGTCTCCGCCAAAAAACATGTGCTTGAGTAGAACCTCATAGACGGCGGCTTTAATGTTTTGATTAAATTTTTGATGATCTCCTTCAAAATACATGAAGATTTTTGAGCCAACAATTCGGGTAGTTCCCCCTACATTGCTTTGTTCATCATTGGTTACTCCCAAATTGCTTTGGCGGTACTTAGATTGACTTTGGTAAACAATTACCTCCAGTTTTTCGGGAAAAGAGTAATCTAACTTTGATTCAGCCTTGTTGAGGTAATGATGCAAGGTTCTGGCGACATAAACAGAGATATCTTCATTGATCCCCGAATAATAAATTTTGAATCGTTTGTAATTGTGATACTTCCAACCAAAGCTGTTGTATTGTACTCTACTTTTTCCAAATTCCTGATACGATCCCTGATAAAATTGCGCAAACAGCTGATTAGACTGAAAAGCTAGTCCCAAAAAGCAAACGGCTACAATTAAAAATCGAATCATAAGTACAATCAGTAAAGGTACGGAAATCCTTTGAGCTTTGCCACTATCAAAGACATCAAATCACGGATAAAATTATATCAATCTAAATCCATTCATTTCATCGTTTCACAGTGCAGTTCTATTCCGTACATTTGTCAACGAAAAATTTGATAAAATATGATTCAGGTTCACAAATTAACTTTTAATCCTTTTCAGGAAAATACCTATGTCTTAAGTGATGAAACAAAAGAATGTATCATTATTGATCCGGGATGTTATGAGAAAGTTGAGCGGGACCACCTTCAACAATTTATCGAAGGAAATGGCTTAAAACCAGTGAAGTTGGTTAATACACATTGTCATATTGATCATGTTTTGGGCAATTATTTTGTTTCAGAGCAGTGGGGATTAGAGCTTTGGATGAACGAATTGGATATTCCCACTCTAAATGCCATTCAAAACTATGCTGATCTTTATGGTTTAGGTGGATATCAATTATCTCCCCAACCTTCTCATTTTTTAAATGGAGGAGATAAATTGACTTTTGGGAATTCAAGTCTGGATGTCATTTTTGGACCAGGTCATGCTCCAGGGCACCTCGCTTTTTATTCGGCCGAGGATAAATTTGTTATCAATGGTGATATTCTTTTTCAAGGAAGTTTCGGTAGAGTTGACCTTCCGGGAGGTGATTTTGCAACTCTGAAGAAAACCATTTTAGAAAAAATGTTTGCCTTACCCGATGATACAGTTGTTTATACTGGTCATGGAGCTGAAACTACCATTGGTACTGAAAAAGAGAGCAACCCTATTCGTTGGATGGAGTTATAGTTTAGTCATCTCTCGATTCAATAGAACACGAACAGTATGAATCTGGATGATACTGTACACTCTCTTCACATTCTTCACAAGCATCATCAATGTCGCTGCCACAACTTTCGTAAACAGCAATAGCGTTTCCCGCCCAATTGTAAAGGGTACATTTTTGGCATTTATTTTCGTAAATCCATGAATTGATAAGGTAGGCACAAGAATTTAATCCTAATGTGCAAATTCCAATTAAATGAAGATTCCTTTTTTTCATTTGTAGCGATCAATTAAAATGAATAAATAAGGAAGGTGGCCGTTTCATGAACGAAAAAAGAAAGGATTTATTCTACCACAAAAGCTCGATGGGGTTTTAAGGTATCTCTTAAAACAGGGATGTCTTTTTCGTAAACCGTCATACAGGCCATAAAATGAATGGGATCGGTTGTATTGACGTAGTTTTCGAGCATTTCCATTTTTTCACGGACCATAAACTCTTCCAAGTGGCGGCAATGGTGTTCGGCTGTCTTTTCAGCATCTTCACCGTGAAAATCCCAAACCAGTATGATCTTTCTGTCCATTATTGAATAAGAATGCGTTTATGGATAATTTGTTGTTCAAATTGTAGTTGCAGAATTAAATTCCCTTGTGGTAACTCTTCTAATCTCAACTCATTTGTGTTAAGTGAACCAAAGTGAATTTCTTGTAGCAATTGCCCGTTAAGGGACAAGATTCGAATTTCATCTAAAGAACTGAGTTGCGAAGAAGAAATGTAAATACTTTGGTCCAAAGAAGGTTGTGGATAAACAAGTACGTTCGTGATTTTTTCGACACCAGTACTTAATCCTCCCCAAGGGTCTTCGGCTGGAGTTCCTCCCCAAATTTTGTTGGCAATAGAGGGGTTGTCAATAAAAGGATTACGGTTGTTTTGACCGGCATAAATTCCATTGTTTCTATTTTGTTCATGTGTTGAAACAGGATCTTCGGCATTCCAGTCTAATAATAAATCCACCATATTGGGATCCATTGCATTTGCGGTTCCATTTACGGCATTAGAAGGTAAACATCGACTATTGTAACGAACATACATGTACATAATAATTCGAGCACAATCACCTTTCCATTCATCACCAGGGTACCAATGATCACCAACAGTTCCTGGATTTCCACTTCCGTCCGTAAATTTTCGATTATTCCGATTTCCATTTTGTTGTACATCACAAGCTCGTAAATTGTGAGCATCCGATCCTGGCCCGGAACTTCCCAAATCTGGTGTTCCCAGTGATTTTGGATAAACATGTTCTCTGTTCCATTCTCCTGGACTACCACCATTTGCATTTTTATCTCGCGTTCGGTCAGTAACAGGATTACTGTCATCCTGATAACCATAAACCAAAAGTACATTGGCTGAATTGTCCGGATCTAAGTCAGAAGTTTTAAGCACATCCCAACATTGCGAGTAAGTAATTGGAGTATGGGTTGAGGTAATTAAACTGGCTAATTCAGCCTTTAATTCATCTCCTTCTTTGGTAAAGTCAATACCACTATAATAGGCAGGAACCTGTGCAAAACCAATACATAGACTTAGGAAAACCGATAAAAATAGTGCTCTAATCATCGGAACAAAAGTACAAAATCCAAGTAGGATGTAGGCTTAATCGAAAGATTGATTAGCATTTTCAGCCATTTCAAGCATTTTTTCATACTCGTCTGCTGAAATATCTGAGTGGAAGAAATGAACTGGATTGATCTTTTTTCCGTTCTTTTCTACTTCGTAATGTAAGTGAGGAGCCGTTGATTTTCCGGTAGAACCAACGTAACCAATAATTTGCCCACGTACTACCTTATCTCCTTTTTTACAATTAAAATCTTTTAAGTGAGCATAGCGGGTTGTATAACCAAAACCATGGTCAATAATCACAGATTTACCATAACCCCAACGTTTTACTTCAATCTCTTTTACAACTCCATTTCCAGTAGCATATACATTTGTACCAGTTTCAGCAGTAAAATCCATTCCCCAGTGCATTCGAGTCGTTTTATAAATTGGATCTGTACGCCAACCAAAACCAGAGGCAATACGAGTCAAATCTTCGTTAGAAACGGGCTGAATGGCTGGAATAGATGCCAGCATTTTTTCTTTTTCCTTAGCTAGTTTAATGACTTCGTCAAATGAAATGGATTGAGCATAAATACGCTTTTCCAGTTCTTTTAGCATCTCTGCATTTTCTATAATTTTCTCCGACGAATTATAACCCATCAGGTCTTCGTATTCATCCGAACCTCCCGTTCCCATTTGTCTTAATTCCTCTGGGAAAGGCTCTGCATTAAAAATAACCCGGTAAATTTCATTATCTCTTCGTTCGATGTCCTTTAAAACAGCTAAACTTAAAGCATAGTTTTTACGATTTACTTCTAATTGTTCATTCAAAAAAGCATTCTCCTGTTCCAGCTCCTTTTCGTGTGGTGACTTGAACAGGGAAGCGAAAATGATTTGAAATACAAAACCTAAGATGATGGCAGGTGCAATAACCAAAATAACACGCATCAGGTTTTCCTTCCACGATACCTTTACCTTCTCATAAGAGAGGGTTTCCGGATTATATCTAAACTTCTCTTTTCTCATTTTTCCTGCTCCTTGAAATTTTGATTAAAAATTTTCAATTTCGCCACAAATTTACCCAATAAAGATAAATTTGCAATTCGATTAACAATCGTTAACACTAATCACAGATGGATATCAATCAAATCAGACAGACTTTTTTGAAGTATTTTGAGGGCAAAGGACACCAAATTGTGGAGTCAGCACCTATGGTTATTAAAAATGATCCAACACTGATGTTTACCAATGCGGGAATGAATCAGTTTAAGGATTATTTCTTGGGATATAACGATCCCAAGTCAAAACGTGTCGCCAATACTCAAAAATGTTTGAGAGTTTCTGGAAAACACAATGATTTGGAAGAAGTAGGAGTAGATACCTATCACCACACTATGTTTGAAATGCTTGGAAACTGGTCTTTTGGGGACTATTTTAAGCAAGAAGCAATTGAGTGGGCCTGGGATTTGTTGATTAATGTATATAAACTTGATAAAGATCGTATTTACATTACCGTTTTTGAAGGAGACGAAAAAGATGGTGTGGCTGTCGATCAGGAATCAATTGACATTTGGAAGAAGTATATTTCAGAAGATCGTATTCTAAAATGTGATAAAAAAGACAACTTTTGGGAAATGGGTGAGACCGGACCGTGTGGACCGTGTTCGGAAATCCACATTGACATCCGTTCGGATGAAGAAAGAGCAAAAGTTGATGGTAAATCTCTCGTGAATGCTGATCACCCACAGGTTATTGAAATTTGGAATTTGGTATTCATGCAGTTCAACCGTAAGGCTGATAAGTCTTTGGAGGCTCTTCCAATGACGCATGTGGATACGGGGATGGGATTAGAACGTTTGGCTATGGTTATGCAGGCTAAACAATCTAATTATGATATTGACTTGTTTCAGCACTTTATTAAAAAACTAGAGGTTTTATCGGATAAAAAATATGGAGAGCAAGAAGAAACAGATATAGCTTTTAGAGTTGTTGCTGACCACTTGAGAGCAATTGCTTTTTCAATTGCGGATGGACAATTACCTTCTAACACTGGAGCGGGATATGTTATTCGCCGTATTTTGAGAAGAGCAGTGCGTTACGGTTATCAAATTCTTGGTTTTAAAGAGCCTTTTATTACGGAATTGGTGGAGGATTTGGACCAAATGATGGGAGAAGCTTTCCCGGAAATCAATAAGCAAAAAGAACTTATTCAAAAGGTGATTCGTGAAGAGGAGCAATCCTTTTTTAGAACACTTGAAGTAGGAATTGGACGTATTCAGGATTTAATTGATCAAGCGAAGAAAAATGGAGAAAGTCAATTGAAGGGAGATGATGTCTTTGAGTTATATGATACTTTCGGTTTTCCGATGGACCTTACGTCTTTGATTGCAAGAGAGAATGATTTAACCGTTGATGAAGAGGGGTTCAATGAAGGTTTGGCACAACAAAAACAACGATCACGTGCAGCTACGCAGGTTGAATCAGATGATTGGGTTGTGTTGATGGATGATGATGTAGAAGAGTTTGTGGGCTATGATTTGTTAGAAGCAGATGTATACATTACAAAATATCGAAAAGTAAAGCAAAAGAAAAAGGAGTTTTACCAATTAGTATTTAACATTACTCCTTTTTATCCTGAAGGTGGTGGACAAATTGGTGATCGTGGAGAAATCCGTAACGATAATGAAACGGTTACCATTTTTGATACGAAGAAAGAAAATAATTTAATCATTCATTTAGCCCCAGAGCTTCCTCAAAAGCCTACAGCTAAATTCAGAGCATATGTAAGTCGAGACAGACGTCGCTTAAGTCAGGCGAATCACTCTGCAACGCATTTATTGCATCATGTGTTAAGAGATGAGTTAGGAACACATGTTGAGCAAAAAGGATCATTGGTAAGTCCCGAGCATTTGAGATTTGACTTTTCTCACTTCTCTAAAGTGACGGATGAAGAAATTTTAACCATTGAGAAAAAAGTGAATCAAATGATTCGGGAAGATATTTCGTTGGTCGAAAAACGTTCAGTGCCAATGGAAATTGCTACTGAAATGGGGGCTATGGCTCTTTTCGGTGAAAAATACGGAGATGTGGTTCGGGTAATTCAATTTGGACCTTCGGTTGAATTGTGTGGAGGTACACACGTAAATTCAAGTCGTGACATTGGGATGTTTAAAATTATCTCAGAAGGGTCTGTTGCTGCTGGTGTTCGTAGAATTGAGGCCATAACGGCTGATGGAGCAGAAGCTTACTACATGAACCTTTTGCAGGAATATAACGCTGTGAGTGCTTTGTTGAAAAAGCCAAAAGATTTGGCAAAATCTGTTCAGGAGCTTATTGATAAAAATTCAGTGTTAACCAAAGAGGTGGAATCCTTGAAAAAGGATAAAGTGAAACAAATTAAGACTGATTTGGTTAATTCAATCGAAGATAAAGGCGGAATTCAGTTCGTTTCTGCTATTCTTGATTTAGATGGAGGAGGAATTAAAGACCTTTGTTTCCAGTTAAAAGCGGAGAAAGAAAATCTGTTTGCTGTAATTGGTGGTCGTTCAGGAGGAAAAGCTACTTTGAGCATTGTAATTTCTGATGATCTGGCTAAGGAAAAAGAGTTCCATGCTGGTAATATGGTAAGAGAATCTGCCAAACTAATTCAGGGTGGAGGAGGAGGACAACCGTTCTTCGCCACTGCAGGAGGTAAAGATGCTAACGGTTTATCGGCGGCTATTGATAAGGTTAAAGAACTAGCCAATATATAAGTATGACTAAAACACAACAAACCTGGGCAATTATAATTGTATCGATCATTTTAATTGTGATCGTTGTCAAGCTCATTTTTACTTTTTGGCAAACTGCAATTGTAGGAGCTGTTGCTTTTGTTGTTGGTTATACAATGGGATACCGAAATAAATCCAAAAAAGTAAAAGGGGATAACTAATTAATTTTGACCGTTTACCATTAAAATGAGCCCAGATAATCATTTGAGTTGAGTCCTCTTCATTTTTTTCTTCAAAACACCTACATTTAGTTGATTTTCATAAACTAAACGCAAAAAGATGAAGAAAATTTACCGAAAAATTGTCTTAACGGCAGGTTTGTTTTTCTTGATGTCAGCATCAGGAACAGCGCAAACTACTTACTCTTACACAGGATCAACAGACACTTATATTGTTCCAGCAGGAGTAGGAAGTATTAGTATTGAAGCTAAAGGGTCTAAAGGTCTTGATGGAGCCTCGTCTACCGGAGGAAATGGAGCTACCATGTATGGTGAGTTTACCGTAAGTCCTGGAGACGTTTTAACCTTTTATGTTGGAGGAAATTCAGCAGGAATTAAAGCAGGAGGAGACGGAAGCTGGGTAGAGAATACCACTACCGGAACTTTATTAATTGTTGCCGGAGGTGGTGGTGGTGCCACTCACTCTAAAAATGGTGCTGGAGCGCCTGTAACAGAGGATGGAACCGCTTCTATTAGTCATGATGGATATGCTGATGGAGCTCCAGGAACTGGAGGAAATGGCGGAGGAGCTGGAACAGGAGCCTGGGGTACAGGTGGAGGAGGCGGATGGCTTTCTGCTGGTGCTGACGGAACTGGTTCACCAGGAGGAGCAATGCCATGTATGGCAAGCTACGGAACTACTTTTGCCGCTGGAGCCGGAGGAGGATACTCCGGAGGTGGAGGAGTTGATATGGACAGTGGATGGGGAACCGGAGGCGGTGGAGCCGGAGGTTCTTACAACATTGGAACTGCTCAGGCTAATGTAGCTGCCGATAATGCTGCTTTAGGAGAAATAACTATTGACGAATTGTGTAATGTGATGTCGACTACTGTTTCTGATGATACAGTGTGTGTTGGAGATATGGTTACACTTTCTGCTACAGGAGCTGGAACAATAAGCTGGGATGGTGGAGTGATTGATGGAGAGGCTTTTACACCTCCTACAGGATCAACTACATATACTGCTACATCTGATGATGATAATGACTGTCCGTTTTCAATAGTAATCTTCGTTGGAGAGTTACCAACGGTTGATGCTGGAACGGATGTAAGCGCATGTGAAGGTGACGAAGTAACTCTTTCAGGAACTGGAACAGCTACAGATTGGAGCTGGGACGGAGGTGTTGATAATGGAGTACCATTTACACCAACAGCAGGAACAACAACTTATACATTGACTGGAACAATTGATTCTACAGGATGTATGGCTACAGATGAAGTTGACGTAACTGTTAATGCTGTAGACGTTTCAATGTCGATTGCGGGAGGAAGTTTAATGGCCAATCAGGCTGGAGCAACTTACCAGTGGTTAGAATGTCCTGATTATACACCTATTTCAGGAGAAACAGATCAAACTTTTACTCCATCAGCTGATGCTGATTATGCAGTAGAAGTAACATACGAAGGGTGTGTAGATACATCTATTTGTCAGGTTGTTCATGTAGGTTTTGATGAAAATGAATCTCCATTAAATGCGAAGGTTTATCCTAACCCAACTAATGGACAAACTCAAATTGTTGCTGAGGGACAATTCAACTATTTGTTGATGAACGTATTGGGAGAGACTATTTTAAGCGGATCTGCAGTAGCTCAAACAACAATTGATTTAGAAGAGATGGCAGTAGGAACTTATTTTGTGAAAGTTTCGGCTAATGAGGAGACAAAGACCTTTAAGTTGATTAAGGAATAAGATAATAATCAGATAAACAAAAAGGCCCGACAACTTAGTTGTCGGGCCTTTTTTGTGTTTTTAGGAAAACGTAATCAAAGTTTTAAACTAATTCCTAATCCCAGATGAGTGTAATGGAATTTACGTTTTACATAATCTAATTGGTAAGTGTCTCCAAATACAGGTTTGTATCTGACCGAAGCTGTTAAAAACAAATTCTTATAAAGGTTATAGTGAACATTTCCTCCAAAAGTCATGTCAAAATAACCCGCGCGGTAAATGCTACCGGATTTCTGAGTAAAGCTTAAAAAGTTTCCGCTAACGCCAGGGAAAGTCCCATCTACATGATATTTTCCACTTGCGCTAACAAGTATGTTATAACGCAAGGATGCATATAAATCAAAACGAAATTTATTCCATATAATTTGAGTTCCAAGATTTAATGGAATGGATAAATAAGAAGCTTTGTTTACGCCTTGTTCGTTAAAGTTACTGATGAAGGTAGAATCATAAACTACTGTTTCAATGGTGTCTATGGCAACCGTATCTTCCCAGATAATTTCGTTTACAATAGAAGAGTCTTTGTCCCAATATTCCTCCACAAAATGGAAGTTTTCACTGAATCGAGAATATGAAAGTCCTGAACCAAGGATTAAGCCTTTTTTGAAACGGTAATTGGCCATTATACTAAACTCTTGTCCAATTTGATCGGTCAAAGACGAATTGTATAAGTCTTGTTCATTCATATTGTTGGCTGAATAAAATGAGCGACTGATGTTTACTCCACCCTCCGCAGTAATAAACCATGGATTGTAAACTTCCTTAGGTTCAAGTGTTACTCCATTGTCCAAATCATCTAAACTGTTGGATTCATTTGTTTCATCAACATCTTCTTTTTCGTCATCCGAATTTGCTGCTACTTCGGCAGTGGTTGAATTTGTTCCTTCTCGAACTTCCGAATTCGGATTTTGTTGTTTGCTCTCTCCATTTTTAGCTTCTAAAGATTCGTCAGTAGAAGTTTCTTCTTCCTCACTTGTTGCAAGGCCAGAATCATTCGGTTGAGCTATTTGTGTAAGATTTTCCTCTTCATTTTGAAAAGTAGTAGAAGTTGAAACTCCAGAATTAGTGGTCGTATTTTCGGAATTGTTAATCTTCTCTATGTTCTTTGAAGTTGTTGGTTCTGTTTGTGTATTTGTTTGATTTACTGACTCTGACTTCTTGTTAACTGTTGAAAAAGAATTGTTTGTAGAAGAAGCTACTGTTTCCGAATTTTTTTCATCAGACTTAACTTTTACCGGCTTTTTCTGCTCAGTTTGAACTGATGAAGGAACAATTGCTTTAGAAGCATTGTTAATTGCATTTGTCTTTTTAGAAAACTTTTCAGTCAATTTGGGAGTTGAATTGGCTGTTGGTTGAGTTGTGTTGCTATTAGAACTCGTCACTTGTTTTTCCAAAGAAGCGTTTTCAGCTTCAGAATCAGTTTCATCTAAGTCGCTATTAGCGAATAAATGATCCTCTTCATTTTGTGTTTGATTTGTGGATATGTCACCTGAGTGTTTCTTTTCAGAAACATTCATCTCATTTCCGTGTAAATCTTCCTCTTCCATTCCGTAAGGAACTAAGATAGCTCCTGTTATTAGCAATGCAACAAGTGGTAATCCAAACCACAATAGGGCTGGTTTAGATCGCTTGAATTTTAATTTAGAATCTATTCCGGCTTTAATACCAGCTGGAACTTCAGCGTCTAAATTGGCTAATTCGGACCGGAATAAATCGTCAATATTTTGATACTCCCTGCTCATTGATGATATTAATTCTGGTTATATTTTTTTCTTCCAACTTACGTTGAATCATTTTTCGTGCTTTGGCTAGTTGTGTTTTTGACGTATTAATGGATACGCCTAAATAGTCTGCAATTTCCTGGTGTTTTAGATTGTCGAAAACGTACATGTTAAAAACGGTACGATATCCTTCTGGTAACTCTCTTAAAGTGTCCAGTAGAATTTCTTTAAGGTTTGTTTCTTCTGCAATTTCTACAGGAGCTTCTTCCTCATCAAAGTAATTATCATCTTCGACAAACTGAAATCGTTTGTTTACGCGATAGTGGTTAATCGCTTCATTAATGACAATTCGTTTTATCCATGCACCTAAGCTCAGTTCGGGGTTAAACAGATTTCTTTTTTCGTAGATTTTGATGAAGGCATCTTGAAGAATATCAGCAGCTTGATCGGTATTGTTAGTGTAGCGAAGGCATACCGAATACATGGCCTTCGAGTAATCATGGTAGATTCTGTCAAAAGCTTTTTTATTCCCTCGAATAAACTTTTCTTTGAGCTTATTTTTATCCAACGGTCAGATTAAATTCCAGGTTCTTTTTTCTGTTTTGTTAGCCTATATCAGAAAAAATGTTCCCTTACTATTAAGCAAGACGAACTTTTGTCCTTAGGCGTTGATTATAGTTTATTAATTTCCTTGTTTCTCTATCTACAGAGTAAAAAAAGAAAGGTTGTCTAAAGAGTTAAAATTTTAGTCTCTAACTTTACTTTATGAAAAAATGGTTGATGTTTTTTGTTTTGATTGGATGCTGGGGAATGGCCAAAACCCAAAGTCCCTGGGTGAAAGAAAAGGGGAGTGCTTATGTCCAAGGCGGAGTCAATTTTTTTCGTTATTCAAGTGGTTATGATGACCCACAGAATTTTTCTGAACTTTCTCGACCGGTTACAGAAGTAATTGTTCCTTTATATGGTGAAATTGGTTTGACAAAGAAACTAAGTACAACTCTTTCAGTTCCCATTCATTACACCCAGAGTTCTGGTTTAGATTCGGATTGGGTTGGAATTAGTATTCCAAATGGAAATCTTGTAGGTTTTGGCAACGTTTATGGAGGTGTGAACTATAATTTATTGAAAAAGAAAGGCTTTGTGTTTAGTTCGCATTTTGGCGTTTATGCCAATTCTATTAATCGAAATGTAGAGGCTGGTTTGGCAACAGGTTATGATGCTTTTGGTTTTGAACCTTTTTTATCTGCAGGATATGGAACTGCAAAGCATTTTTACACCCTTTCAACAGGAGTTAATCTTAGAACTAATAATTATAGCCCTCAATACAAATTAAACTTGCAATGGGGGGCTCGTTTTGGGAAGCGTAAGAGAGGATGGTTTATTGTAAGTATGAATACACAATTACCTTTGGTGAAAAGTAGTCCGGTTGAAGATTTACAAATTAACGGACTCAGACAATTTACTTATCTCTACTTAAATCACCAGGGATATGTAGCGCTTAATCTTAAATGGGGCTACGAATGGAATAATTGGTATGCATGGTTCTCGGTTGGAGGAGGACCAGGATGGGACGTAGGGCAGGCAGGAGTTTATTCGCTATCTCTGGCCAAGAAAATTGAACGAAAAAAGAAGGTTTAGTCGTTGATTGAAATAACTCTTACGTCGTAAACAACATCACGATTAGAAGGTACTAAGTCTACCAATCCCTTTTTACCATAAGCTAGTTTTGATGGGATTTCGATAAAAGCATTTTCGCCTTGTTTGACAACTTGCATCCCAATATGTAAACCATCCATGACATTGTCATTCTCAAATTTAAAACTAAAAGGTGTTTGGTTTTTAAATGAGTTGTCATACATATGGGCTCCTTCACCTGTATGGTAGGCAAAATAATCAAAAGTGATGGTTTGATTCTTCTCGGCTACTTTTCCACCAGGAACTTCCTTCCATTTATAAACCTTCACGCCTTCATCAAGTGCAATAGGCTCTATAACATCCATAATTTCAATATCAACAATAATATCAGCATTAGGAGGTACTATGGTTAAGTAACCATCTTCACCATAGGCTAAAGCATTTGGAATCATAATTCGTCCTTCATCTCCTTTAGCCATTTGCTGAATTCCTTTTTCCCAGCCTTCTATCATCATTCCAATTCCTCCCTTTAAAGGAACTGGAAATCCTATTTCATCGTTATTATCGTATTCTTCTCCTCCCGCAACCCGCGCATGATAATTTACCAAAGCGACATCACGAGGACCAATTTTAGGATTATCAGTTTTTTTCTTCCATTCAACCCTTAAACCATCTTTGGACTGATAAACCATATCATTTGGTTGCCCATTAATCGTATCTGTCAATAGTTCATTTAAATCTTCGGCTTCTTCATCACCTTGTTTTGAAGAGTTTGCCTTAATAGAATCATTACCGGTTCCTTCAGCAATATCATCCTGATCTACTCCGGAAACATTACAAGCCGTTAAGGCTAAAAAGGAAATTGTGGCTAAGAAAATCTTCTTCATTTTTCAATGGGTTTTTCAATATTCAGTAATGAAATGTCGTAAATAACAGGAGTAAGAGGTGGAATTTTATCATCGTCTCCAATTAGGCCGTGAGCCATATGACTCGGTAAAATAAACTTGGCTCTATCACCGATACACATGAGCTTTATTCCTTCGTGAAGTCCACTTTCAATATCCGTTTTTTCTACAACAAAACTTTCGGGACCTTTTTCTTCTGATGTATAACAAATGGTTCCATCGAGCAAAGTGATTTCAAAGTCAACTGTAACAACATCTTCTACCTGAACAGAATCTGTATTACCACTGTGCTGATAAACAAAATGGCGAAGTCCGGTTCCTGTTTTGGTCATTTTCCAATCGGGATGTGTTTCTAGAAAAAACTCAATTTCTTCATCTTCTTCTTCTGAAAAGACCGAGTTCATTTCAATGGAATTTTCTTGTGTCCAATTGGTTGGATTTAGTTCCATTTGCTCTTCCTCCGAAGAACAGGAAACAAAAAATAAAATAAGAACCGGAATGTAGTTTTTCATGAGCTTAAACTATGCTTCTTGAAACGAAATTAGAAAGAATTGTTACATGCCATAACAAGCTCAATGCTTTGTTTTAACAATTATTTGTAAACAGCTTAAGGAGAAAGTTTAGCTAAAGTGCTCTTTATTCTTTTCGAAGAAAAGTGGCAAAACTTCCTCAAATTTGGCAATGGCATCCTGTATTTTGCCAATAAACCTTCCCCCAGCGGCATTTTTATGACCTCCACCACCAAAATAATCACGGGCAAGATCATTAACTGGGATACCTCCTTTTGATCGGAATGACATTTTAATTAAGCCATCTGCTTCTTTCATGAAAACGGCCATTGAAATCCCTTTAATCCCCAATGCTTGATTTACAAGACCTTCGGTATCACCTTTTTTAGCTTGATACTGTTCTTGTTCTGAACGATCTAAAGAGAGGTAAGAAGTCCTGTAATCCTCTAAAATGACCAATTTTTGAAGTAGGGCATAGGAGGTCATCCGAATTTTATTTTCGGTATTGTTATCATAGATAGCTTCGTGAATCTCCCAATGTTTTACACCAGCTTTTTTCAAAGCTGCAGCTACCAAAAAGGTTTTCTCTGAAGTTGAAGGAAAACGAAATGATCCAGTGTCCATTACAATTCCACAGTAGAGTGGAGAGCCAATGGTTGAATCTATTAAACTCAAGTTTTCCTGGGCTTCTGCAAGTTCAAAGATCATTTGAGAAGTTGAACTGTTGGTTGGATCTGAAAAAATGAGATCACAAAAGTTCTCATCTGGGTCACGATGGTGATCAATCATGACTCTTTTGGCGGTACTTTTTTCTAAAATTTCATCTAGTTTTCCAATTCTTCCAGCGGAATTATAATCCAGACAAAAGATCAGGTCGGCTTTGAGTAAAGCAGCTTCTGTTTCGGACTTATGTTCTTCGTAGTTAAGGATTTCCTGATAAGCAGGCATCCACCATAAAAAATCTGGTGCCGGGTCGGGATGACAAACTGTTGCGTTAATTCCAAGTTTTTGTAAGTAGTTTTTTAAACCAAGAGATGATCCAACCGAATCACCATCAGGTGATTTATGAGCTGTAATAACAACTGATTTTGCTTGATTTAAAAAGGTATCTAATTGAGCTAATTTTTCTTTTGTAAATGTCATCGTATAAAAAAGCCCAGACTCCTTAAAAAAGTCTGGGCTTATAAAATTTTATGTATTAATTAAAATCCGAGTTTAGGTGTTTTGCGGTGCTCTAAAAGCACACCTAAACAACATTTATCAGATTGATTTAATTTTCTGTTTTGCTCTCTCCAGAAGAAGGAACGGTTACCTCAAGGTAAAACTTACGTGTCTTCTCTGTAGCAAACTGAACGAATGGTTGATTTCCTTCATCAGCATTTTTAAAGATAGGTTCTTTTTGCTTTTTAATGTTGGTGTTACCGTATTCGTCTTTTACTCTAACTACAGCATCCTGGAAAAGGGTGAACTGAACTTTTTCTCCAGATCCTTCTGTGATATCAGTACAAACACTCAAACGATAATCGTATCCTTTGTAAGCAACAAAGCTAAGGCTGTATTTTTCACCTTTAGCAATGGCTGCACTTTTAGATTGATTGTTCAAGTTCCAGTATTCTTGCTGTTGTTCTTTTGTTAATTGTGATGTACAGAAATAGTGGGTTTTATTACACTGAGCATACGCTTCTAAAACGATGGTACTCATCATAATTGCTAAAAATAATAGTGCTCTTTTCATCTGTTATTGGTTTAAATTCTTCGGGTCAGACAGAAAATACCAGAATGGTATTTCACAGCTTGGTCTAATTAATAATGTTGTTTCTTAATTCTTCTGCTTTAGCTTTAATATCTGTAAAAGCTTGCTCATTCATTTTAAACGATCCTCCACCTGATAAAATTAAGGTTCCATCATCATTATTATCAATGCTTGTGCCAGACTCTTCAAACTCCATGCTGTTCTCAAATACATCACTCAAAGAAATGAGGTCATCCATGATTTCAGATACCATCATATCGTCAGAGTACTCTAGAATAAAATCCAATAGATTTTCAAGAACAAGTTTTTGATCTCCAATTTTTTCAATGATTGGATCTCCTTCGCTATAGGTATCTACCAAATTTGTTACAATGTAAAGGCTCTCAACATATCCTCCAGCCATAATTAAGGCTAATTCAACACCTTTTTCATTTTCTTCCAAATACAAGTAGCTATCAAAGTAAGTGTCATTTGAAATGGCGAATAAAGAATCAGAATCTCCTTCATTGTTTTCGATTCGATCCATTAAATCCTCATCAAAAGCTCCTGAGATTCCTAACTCTTCTCCAAGCTCTTCAATTGCAGAGAAGTATTTAAGGAACTCAGTACCAATTCCAAAACAGCTCATATAAGCCAGGTCAGCAGAGTAAACACCAAAGTTCAAACACTTTGATTTGTGATCGATATACTTTTCACGATTCTCTAAAGGATTGACAATACCTACTTTTTGTTCGCCTCCCTGAAGTTTGACGATCTCAAATAATTCATTAGGTGTTGGAACAGCATAATCGATGATTTCTTCTTCGATTACTTCGTTGGATGTAGTAGCTGCCGTATCAACATGTTGTAATCCATCATCTTCGGCTTCACCTCCACCACAACTTGATAAAATTAGTGCGGAAGAAGCCATCAGAAATCCTGCTGTGAGCTTAATAGTTTTCATTAAATTTTAGCTTATATCAATTAAAACAAATATACTATTTTATTTGATCTATACGGAAAGGGGCTTACAAATGTTATCGGTGTGTGCGATAATTTTAGACTTAAGCTCCTCAGAAACATTGACTAAGGGTAAGCGAAGTTTGTTTGACATAATGCCAAGATGTTGTAAAGCTTCTTTAACTCCGGCTGGATTTCCTTCCTGAAACAGAGGGGAAATGACTGGTAAAACCTTGTAATGGTAAGCTCGAGCGATTTGCATTTCATCGGCTAAAGCGGCCTGAACCATCTTTCCAAATTCAGAAGGGAATGCGTTACCTACAACAGAGATTACTCCGTCTCCTCCGGCAGCAATAAACGGAAGGGTGATGGCATCGTCTCCAGAGATTACTAAAAACTCCTTTGGACGATTGGCAATGATGTCCATAATTTGTTCCATATTCCCCGAAGCCTCTTTAATGGCAACAATGTTTGAAATATCACGTGCTAAGCGAAGAGTTGTCTCAGGCGCTATATTAGAAGCTGTACGACCTGGAACATTGTATAAAATGATTGGTAAGTCGGTAGCAGCTGCTAGTGTTTTATAATGCTGATAAATACCTTCCTGTGTAGGTTTGTTGTAATAAGGAGAGGCTGATAAAATGGCATCTACTCCACTCAAATCAAATTGAGAAAAAGCATCTACCAAAGCAGCGGTATTATTCCCTCCAATTCCAAAAACAATAGGTAAACGACCACTATTTACCTTGATAACGGCATTTAAAACCTCTTGCTTTTCGGCTTGTGTCAAAACAGGAGATTCACCCGTTGTTCCCTGAACAACCAAATAGTTTACTCCTCCATCAATTAAAAATTGCGTTAGTTTTTCCAGAGCTGGAAAATCAATTGCTCCTTCTGCGTCAAATGGAGTAACCATTGCCACTCCTAATCCTTTTAAATTATTCAATTCCATCTTTACTTAATAATTCTAATTGGTGCTTTAAATTTTCTAAAAAAGAGATATAATCATGCCCATATTCAATGGTTAAATCATGAGCTGTTTTATGAGTCCCTTTTTTTCCTACAACTAATTCGGCTTTTATAGATCGTGTAAAATAGTCCATGATAACCGAATCACTTGACAAATCTAGGATTAAATCAAACTGAGCCTTTCTGAGTCCGGACAATTTATCGTTTTTCAAATTTCCTGTTAAATTAAAGTCCGTGGCATGAACACTATAGTCGTGGAGTCCCGATTGGTCTTCTTTGGTTTTTCGAAAATGGAGAAGGTGTGTTTTAGCATCAGGGAAGACTGTTTTAATCAGTTTTTCAAAACCTTCTTTTTCCTCTTCAGAAATCAATAAAATCTTCTTGTATGAAGTGGGTGGTTTTATTTGAATTGCTTTTGCTGGATTTATACCAGCGATTTTTTTCCGAATGGCTCTTTTCTTCAATCCGCTTAATCTCTCCATCTACTTGATCATTTCTAAAAATTCGTCTTCTGATATTATTTTTACGCCTAATTTTTCGGCTTTAGCCAATTTGGCTGGGCCCATATTTTCTCCGGCAACCAAATAATTGGTTTTCGATGAAATGGACCCTGTGTTTTTACCTCCATTTTGTTCGATAAGCTCTTTTAACTCATTTCTACTTACGTTCTTAAAAACTCCTGATATGACAAAAGTTTGATTGTTGAGTGTTTCTTTTATCTCAACTGGATTATTGATTTCAAATTGAAGACCGTGTTGCTTGAGGCGCTCGATGATTTCTTTATTTTCTTCTTTTGAAAAGAAATCGATGAGACTTTCGGCAATTTTTTCTCCAATTTCGTCAATGGCAATGAGGCTTTCGAGATCGGCATTTTGTAATTTGTCAATGTGTACAAAATGCCGAGCCAGTTTTTTGGCTACCGTTTCTCCGACATGTCTAATTCCAAGACCAAATAACACTCTCTCAAATGGCACTTCTTTGGATGAAGCGATGCTTTGGATCGCATTATTGGCCGATTTATCTGCCATTCGTTCCAAATCATAAAAATCATCAAAACTCAAATCAAAAAGATCAGCATAGTTTTTTATGAGTTTGTTTTGGTAGAGTAGGTCGATGGTCTCAGGTCCCAGGCCGTCAATATCCAATGCTTTACGTGAAATAAAATGCTCAATTTTTCCTCTAATCTGAGGAGAACACCCCATTTCATTAGGGCAATAATGTTGTGCTTCACCTTCTTTCCTAAGCAATTCATGATCACATTCAGGACAGCGCTCAATAAATTTCACCACTTCTGCATTGGCAGGGCGTTTATCCACATTAACACCGACAATTTTTGGAATAATTTCTCCGCCTTTTTCAACATAAACCGAATCGCCCAAATGCAAATCAAGTTTTTCAATTTGATCCTGATTATGCAAAGATGCTCGCTTAACGGTTGTTCCGGCTAGCAGAACAGCTTGTAAGTTAGCTACAGGAGTAATAGCTCCAGTTCGCCCAACCTGATAGGTGACTTCTTCTAAAATGGTTTCAGCCGTTTCGGCTTTAAATTTATAGGCAATGGCCCAACGTGGACTTTTGGCCGTAAAACCTAATTCGTCTTGTTGACGGTAGTTGTCAACCTTAACAACGATTCCATCAATTTCAAATGGCAGGTTTTTACGTTCGGTATCCCAGTAGGTAATAAAGTCCATGATTTCGTCAATGTTTTGACAAACCCGAATGTAATTTTGTTTTTCGGTTGGAACCTTGAATCCCCAATTTCCGGCTTTTGCTACTGCCTGAGAATGATTTTCAAAGTTTAGATTATCTCCATATACCCCATATAAAAGGCAATCCAACCCCCTTTCAGCTACTTTTGATGAGTTCTGCTGTTTTAGAGTACCAGATGCTGTATTTCGAGGATTGGCATATAATGGTTCCCCTTGTTCAATACGCTGTCTGTTAAGTTCCTCGAATCGTTTGAGAGGAAAAAAGATTTCTCCTCTAATTTCAAACTGCTCAGGATAATTTCCTTGTAGTTGAAGTGGAATACTTTTAATTGTTCTGACATTGGCACTAACATCTTCTCCTTGAGTTCCGTCCCCTCGGGTAACTGCCTTGTCAAACTGACCATTGTTGTAACGAATTCCAATGGCAACACCATCGTATTTCAACTCACAAACGTAAGTTGGTGCTGTTTCAGATAGTTTTTTAATGCGATTTTCCCAATCAATAATCTCTTCTTTTGAATAAGAATTGGAGAGGGATAACATAGGGTAGATGTGGGTGACTTTTTCAAAATTCTCGGTAATGTCACCTCCCACACGTTTAGTAGGACTGTTGTCAAAAGCAAATTCGGGATGCTCCTTTTCAAGCCGTTCCAGCTCCTTTAACAATTGGTCAAATTCAAAATCAGAAATAGTGGGAGCACTCAAGACATAATAGGCATGATTATGCTTGTTTAGCTCTTCTGATAAAGCTTGTATTTTCTTTTTAATTTCTTCTTTGGACATGGTGGCTGTTGTTTATTGATCTTTAGCCGAAGATCGTTCTTCTTCCTCTCTTGCTTCTATTTCAATAATTTTCTTTTGGTATCTGCTTTGAACGATATCAACAATAACCAGAATAACGATAACAAAATAGAAGGTCGTTTTACTCATTGGAACAATTTCATTTCCAAATAGCTTAATATGTGCTAAATGTCCTCCTTCTGTCAAAAGCATAATTCCGACAATGAATAGAACAAAAAGTCCCAAAACTTCAAACATTCTGTTTTTTTGAAGGAAACGAGCTACTCTTCCTGCTAGTAAAATCATTAATAATCCGCTAATTACGATAGCGATCGACATCAATACCATTTCGGCTGTATAATCACCGATATCTGATGTTAAAGCCATTGCACTTAAGATTGAATCAAAAGAGAAGACAAGGTTCATGATAACGATCATGGCAATAACCGAACCAGGAGATTTTAACTTTTTTTCACCGCCTTGTTCACTTAAGTTCTCATGTGAAATCATGTGCCAAATTTCTTTAATGGCGGTGTAGATGATGAATCCTCCACCAAAAAGAACGATGATACTATGACCGGTAAAACTGGAGTGAATTACTCCTTCTATGTTAATTCCAAATAGTTCGTCCTGAAAAATTCCAATGAGTGACATTAATAAGAAGAGGAGGCCAATTCTTAAAATTATGGCCAAACCAATTCCGAGGGTCCGAACTTTGGATTGTTTTGACTTTTCTGTCTTTTTTGATTCTAGTGAAATGTACAAGAGGTTGTCAAATCCCAAAACAGCTTGCAGCATAATAAGCATGAAAAGGGTAAAAATGTTGCTAAGTGTAAATATTTCGGTCATGTAGCAGATTTGAGAACTAAAAGTAATGAGTTTTTGTTGATTCGCTTTTTTAGGCGGGGCTATTTTTTGTATGCGCGGGTCATTTCTCTTTTTCCGGGAGGACCTGGCAAGGATTCGACTTCAAAACCAACGCTTTTGAGGTTTCGCTTAAATTGACCCTGAGCACAATAGGTGACTAAAAGTCCATTTTTTTCAAGGCAATCATACATTTTTTGACAAACTTCTTCACTCCACAGTTTGGCTTGAATTTTAGGGCCAAATGCATCAAAGAAGATCAGGTCATATGTGGCAGCTATTTGATAGCTCAGAAGATCTCCTTCCAATTTTTGAAGTTTGAAGTTGGGATGAATCTCTATTGATTCGTTCCAGGGGCTGGAGAGCATGGTATGATATTCCTTTTGCCACTTTTCATAACCTAAACTGTTGAGGTGATCTAATTCTTCAATGAGGTCAACTGACAAGGGATATTTTTCAATGCTGTGATAGTCAACCGAAATTTCTTTTTGGATGGTGGCATTGAATGTTACTAAAGCATTTAAACCTGTTCCAAATCCCATCTCAAAGATTTTGATGGCTTTTTTGTCCACTTTAAAAAGTCCTTCCTGAATAAAAACATATAGAGCTTCAACCATGGCACCTTTAGTAGAATGGTAAGTTTCATTTAATTCCGGAATTAACAAAGTTTTGGAATTGTCGCTGGTTAGGATGGTTTTTCTCTCCATTTGTTTTTCTATCTTTGGACAAACACAAAATTATGTCTCGTTTTCTTTTTATTAGCCTGTCGGCTGCATTTTTTACTTTGATGTCTTGTGAAAAGTGTAAGCGTTGTAGTTATACTTATACTGAAACTACAATTATCCAAACTCCTAATGGAGAAGAGGAACAGACGGTTGAAAAAAGCGGCATTCTTAATGATGATGATGGAGCTGCTTTTGGAGAAGAATGTATTAAACGAGATGAATCTTTTACTATAGAAGATTTCTATGAGGCTGCAAAAGCAGAATCTACCCTTGATAATTTTGACTACGAATGTGTAGATGTTTAAAATAAATTTTTTAAACACCTCAGTCGTTTAAACAGCGAGTTTTTCTCTTATTTTTCGAATCAATTCGTCCGGCGCCTTAATCGGTTTTCGCTCAGCGGCATCTGTAAAAACTAAGACTGTATTTGCCTTGGTTAATCGTTCGTTTTTTTCGTTGAAAATTTCGTAGTCAAATTCGATCTTCACTAAAGGTTCTTTTACTAAAGTTGTTTTAATTGTTAATAACTCATCGTAAAATGCAGGTTTAAAATATTTTACGCTGAAATCTACTACTGGTAAAAGAATTCCCTGATCTTCCATCGATGCGTAGCTAACCCCTATTTCTCTAAGGGTTTCGACTCTTCCCATCTCAAAAAACTGAGCGTAATTTCCATAGTAACAAAATCCCATTTTGTCCGTTTCACTGTATCGGACTCTGGTTTGAATTGAATGTGAAAGCATGTTTGATTTAAATCTAAAATAGGGGACTAAATGTAATGTTTTAATATAATTTTTTTTCGGTTTTGGCCAAATAAATTTGAGACAAAAAAAGCTAAAAATCGACAAGTAAAATTTTTTAAAAAAACAATACACTTTAAATTTTTTTTATAACTTTTTTATGCAAATATTTGTTCGCTGTTTTTGACAAACAGTCAATTACAGCCAGTTAACGTTTGCAATTACTTTTTAACCCACCTGAATGAAGAACAAGAAAAATCATGAATTGATCTGGGATGATTGTCTAAAAGTAATCAAAGACAATATAAGCCTTCAAAGCTATAAGACTTGGTTTGAGCCCATTGTCCCTATTCGATTCAAAGGAAAGGTTCTGACGTTGCAGGTGCCATCTCATTTTTTCTACGAGTGGTTAGAAGAACATTACATTGACCTTTTGAAAAAGGTAATCAAGAAAGAAATTGGACCAGAAGCTAAATTGGAGTACTCTATTATTATGGATAAAAATGCGGATAGCAAAAAGACCCCATATACAGTAAATCTTCCAACTTCTAGTAAAAAGAATTTGTCGAACACACCGGTGTCAATGCCTTTAAACATTGGTGAGAACCCAATTCGCAATCCTTTTGTTATTCCTGGTCTTAAAAAGGTAAACGTAGATTCCAATCTTAACCCAACTTACTCATTTGACAACTTTGTTGAAGGAGATTGTAACCGATTGGCTCGATCTGCTGCCTTTGCAGTGTCGAACAAACCCGGAGGAACAGCTTTTAATCCTTTGTTAATTTACGGAGGAGTTGGTCTTGGGAAAACGCATTTGGCACATGCAATCGGAATTGGTATTAAAAACCAGTTTCCGAACAAAACTGTTCTCTACGCTCAAGCAGAAACATTTACCCGTCAGTTTATTGATTCCATCAAAAACAACACGACAAATGATTTCATTAACTTTTATAAGCTAATGGATGTGTTGATTATTGATGATGTTCAATTTTTTGCTGGTAAAGAAAAAACCCAGGACGCATTCTTTCACATCTTTAACCACCTTCACCAATCGGGAAAACAATTGGTGTTGACAGCTGATAAAGCTCCGGTTGAAATGAAAGGAATTGAACAACGTTTGTTGTCACGTTTTAAATGGGGATTATCTGCAGATGTACAGGCGCCAGGCTTGGAAACTAGAATCGCTATCCTAGAAAGAAAAATTTACGGTAACGGAGTTGATCTTCCTGAAGATGTATTGGAGTATTTAGCGTATAGCATTAATACCAACATCCGAGAAATGGAAGGAGCTTTAACTTCCCTTATCGCTCAGGCTTCTTTGAACAAGAAAGCTATTACTATTGAATTGGCTAAGAAAATGATTGACAAATTTGTCAAGAACACGGCCAGAGAAGTTTCAATGGACTACATCCACAAAATTGTTTGTGATTACTTCAATTTACCAATTGAGTTGTTGAAGTCTAAAACAAGAAAGAGAGAAGTGGTTCAGGCAAGACAAATTGCCATGTACTTTGCTAAGAAGATGACCAAATGGTCGTTGGCAAGTATTGGAGCTCAGTGTGGAGGTAAAGACCACGCAACGGTATTGCACGCTTGCCGTACGGTGAATAACTTAGCCGAAACGGATAAGCAGTTCAGAGGTTATCTCGAAGACCTTGAGAAAAAATTAAATGTAAATTAATAGAAACGCTCCTTTTTTAGGAGCGTTTTTTTATCACTAAATTTCGCGCTTAAAACAAAGAGATGAAAACAAGGGTATTGATGGTATGCCTCGGGAATATTTGCCGTTCACCAATTGCTGAGGGTATTTTGAGAGATCGTGTCCAAAAAGAAGGATTGGATATAGAAACGGATTCGGCAGGAACATCATCTTTTCATGTGGGTGAAAAGCCCGATTCCCGAATGCGGGCAGCAGCTTTGAAGAATGGAATTGATATTTCTGATTTGAGAGCCCGGCAGTTTGTGGTATCTGATTTTGATGAGTTTGATATTATTTACGCCATGGATCGATCAAACTACAACAATATTATGGCTTTGGCTCGGAATGCAGAGGATGAAGCAAAAGTTAGAATGATTTTAAATGAGTCTAATCCTGGAATGAACTATGAAGTTCCAGATCCCTATTACGGAGGTGACCAGGGATTTCAGGATGTGATTGATATGTTGAATGACGCAATGGATGTTGTGATCCAAAAAATCAATGGCTAAAGGTAAATTATACATCGTTCCTATTCCGATTAGTGAAAATACCTTGGAAAAGGTAATTCCGGACTTTAATCATAATATTGTAAAGGAGTTGCGTTTTTTTGTGGTTGAAAAGTTGAAAACCGCCCGGCAGTTTTTACGAAAAATGGACCGTACTTTTCCCATTGATGATTCGGAGTTTTTTGAGTTGAATAAACATAATGATTACGATTTTGATCATCGAATTTTCAAAGAACTAGAAGCTGGAAATAATGTAGGGTTGATGTCCGAATCAGGATATCCAACTATTGCTGATCCCGGAAGCCAATTTGTGGCAAAAGCGCATCAAAAACAAATAGAGATCATTCCTTTAGTTGGACCAAGTTCTATTTTTATGGCGTTGGCCGCTAGTGGATTAAATGGACAAGGCTTTTCTTTTAATGGATATATACCTCAAAAAGACCCCGAGCGAAGTAAGCGTTTAAAACAGTGTGGCGATTTGGCCAAGCGAAATGTTTATGCTCAAATTTTCATCGAAACTCCTTATCGAAATCAACGCTTTTTTGAAGATGTGATTAAATTGCTTGACCCATCCATCAAATTATGCATTGCCTATGATGTAAGTGGTGAAAAGGAAAAAATTCAAACAAAAACTGTGAAAGAGTGGAAAGAGTCCTCTTTTGCATTTGACAAAACACCTTGTATTTTTATTCTCGGATACTAAAATGGACTTATCAAAACCAATATTCATGGCTATGGTGAATTCATCCACCTGGATGGTAGTGCTTTTCGCCTTGTTTCTTTTTGGAGCAGCCGTTTTTATTATTCCCAATGAGCAATTTGGAGCTTTGAAACTTGTCTTAGGAATTGCTGCTTTGATCTTGAGCATTCTAGGTTATTTTTCATTGAAATGGATTGTATTGTGGGAAGACAGAATGGAGTTTAGGTTTTTGTTCCACAAAAAAATATTTCATTGGCATGAGCTTGAGGGGTGGTTTCCGGTTTCAATGAAAACAACTTTTAAAGTTGGACATACTTCTGAGACCATGAAATTTTCTGGTTTGAGGTTAGTGAAAAAAGAAAAGAAAGATAAATCGTTGAATTTTAATACCATTTTGTTGGATGCGGATATGTATCGATCATATCGGCAAATAGAAGAGATTGTGTTACAAAAACTCCCTCAGCTAGAAAAGCCAGAGTGGGCTAATGAATTGGAAAAATAGGATCGAATTATGAAAACTGAATTAGAAATTTTTAGAAATGGGAGAGAATTTATTCTTGAAATTGTCAATAAGCTGAGTAATGACCAATTGAATGAGGTCCCGGAAGGATTTACCGGAAACATCATTTGGCATTTGGGACATATGGTGGTTACGCATCGTGGATTGGTGTACCAATTAGGAGGTCACCGATCAGGGATGGAAAAGGAGTTTTTGTTGAAGTATGTGAGAGGAGCTAAACCGGAGGAGAAAACATCTGACGAAGAAATTGAATTTATCAAAAGACGTTTGATAGAACAGGCAGACGAATTTGAAACTGATTTAGAGGCAGCAGCTTTTCCTGACGAATATCGTGAGTTTAAAACCATGACAGGATACACCATTAAAGATAAAGCTGGAGCTATAGCTTTTTCAAACTTCCATCAGGCAACCCATGTAGGCTATATTCTTTGTTTGAGACGTTTGGTAGAGTAATATTTTATCCCTTTAGTTGATAAATTTCAGGTAAATTACGACCCAATTCGTCGTAATCTAAACCATACCCTACCACAAAACGGTTTGGAATTTCTTTTCCGATATAATGAAGCGGAAATTGATCTTGAAATACTTCAGGTTTCAACAATAAACTACATACTTCAACTTGTTTAGGTTGAAAAGGTGGCAACATTTCCAATATTTTCTGAAGAGTTTTTCCTGTGTCTACGATATCTTCAACAACAATAACCGGTCGACCCGAAATGTCTGAATTTAGTCCAATGAGTTCATTGACCTTTCCACTGCTTTCGGTTCCTTCATAGGATGAAAGTTTCAAAAAGCTCAACTCAACATCAATGTCGAGCTTTTTCATCAAATCAGAAATAAACATGAACGAACCGTTTAAAATTCCAAGTAAAACAGGTGTTTCATTTTTGTAATTGGCATTAATTTCAATGACTAAGCGAGAAACAATATCTTCAATTTCAGATTCTGAAATATACGGTTCAAATGATTTATCGTGCAGCTCTATCGTTTTGGACATAGTTCAAAATTAATATTTCTAAATCGGGAACTTGTAAGACAAAACAACATTCTAACAAAATTTGACGTTTTATCGATGTGAATAGCCTACGATTATTTTTCTTGTCATTAATGCTCTTTCCTTGCGGATTGATGGCACAGGACAATTTTCAAGCAGCCAAAAAAGATAGTGTGCCTCCAAAAAAGTGGCATTACATTCCTTCTATTTCATTGGGCTATAGTTCAAGTTTTTTATCTAATACCGGAGAAGAAAACGTAGACTATAATTTTCCAACTAATTCCATTTTTCATTTTGCGGTAGGAATTATGTTGGAGTATCAGTTTAATAAAAAGTTGGGGCTCGAATATGGATTTCAATTTGAACGGTATGGTGACAAATCAACGGTTATGGAAGCAGAAGAGTTTGGATATTTTTATCTGGAGGAACGTTATTATAAAATGAAAACCATTTTTTTAACAATTCCATTTAGTTTGAAACTACATTTAACAGATCAATTTACGGTTCGCACGGGAATTTTGAACTCATTCTCTGCGGGACAGAGGCACCATCTTACTTTTACAGAAACTGGGAAAGAGTATTTAGTGGATGGAGAAGATCGTTTTTATAATTTGGGGACTCAGATAGGTTTTGGATATGCCTTTGATTTTGAAAATGTTAAATTAGGATTTGGCCCCTTGTTTCGAAGCTATTTTACCTCTACTGGTCAATTGAACGATGAAAACCTAGATTCGCTTCCAGCCCGTCATCTCTATTCTCTAAGTATGGATTTGAGACTTGTTTTTTAATTTTTTTCTGAAAAAACCTTCTTTGTTCTTAGGCTTGCATATGAATTTTTCAGCTTGAGAATCCTTATATTTGTCCGTGATACACTAAGAAGTTTTTCATGGATAGAATTGAACCATACAAACCAAAAAATAAAGTACGAATTGTAACAGCCGCTTCTTTGTTTGACGGACACGACGCTGCCATTAACATCATGCGAAGAATTATCCAGTCTACCGGCTGTGAAGTTATTCACTTAGGGCATGACCGATCAGTAGAAGAGGTAGTGAATTGCGCCATTCAGGAAGATGTTCAGGCCATTGCTATGACATCTTACCAGGGAGGACATACCGAGTATTTAAAATACATGTACGATCTCCTGAAAGAAAAAGGAGCAGGGCACATCAAAATATTTGCTGGAGGAGGTGGAACAATTCTTCCTTCTGAAATTGAAGAACTTCATGCTTATGGTATCACTCGTATCTATCATCCCGATGATGGAAGAGCTATGGGCTTACAGGGAATGATCAATGATTTGGTTGAGCAGAGCGATTTTGCAGTTGGAGATCAATTAAATGGTGAAGTTGGACATTTGTCTGACCGAAACGCAACAGATATTGCACGTTTAATTTCTGCGGCTGAGAATTTCCCGGAACAAAGTAAAGGGGAATTGGATAAGGTGCATGCTTTAGCTGAAAAGGTAGATACACCAATTTTAGGAATTACCGGAACTGGTGGAGCAGGAAAATCTTCTTTAGTAGATGAATTGGTAAGACGATTTTTAATTGACTTTCCAGAGAAAAATATTGCGATTGTCTCTGTCGATCCTTCTAAACGAAAAACAGGCGGAGCGCTATTGGGAGATAGAATTAGAATGAACTCGATCAAAAATGAAAGAGTTTATATGCGATCGCTAGCAACCAGACAGTCTAACTTAGCTTTGTCTAAGCATGTTTCGGAAGCCTTAGAGATTTTAAAAGCAGCGAGTTTTGATTTGATCATTTTGGAAACTTCTGGAATTGGTCAATCAGATACGGAGATTTTAGATCACTCAGATACTTCACTGTACGTAATGACTCCTGAATTTGGAGCAGCTACCCAATTGGAGAAGATTGATATGTTAGATTTTGCTGACATTGTTGCTTTGAATAAATTCGATAAACGTGGAGCATTAGATGCAATACGTGATGTGAAGAAGCAATACAGACGCAATCACCAAATGTGGGAGGCTGACGATGATGATATTCCAGTTTTTGGAACCATCGCTTCGCAGTTTAACGATCCAGGAATGAACTCGCTTTATGTAGCGATCATGAATAAATTGGTTGAGAAAACAGGAGCTGATTTAAAATCAACTTTTGAGATCACCAAAGAAATGTCAGAGAAAATCTTTGTGATTCCTCCGGCAAGAACTCGTTATTTATCAGAGATTTCAGAGAATAACCGTTCATATGATGAATGGGTAGATGAGCAGGTAAAAGTGGCTGATCAGCTTTACGGAATTCAAAAATCAATTGAAACTATTGAGGCAGGAGAATTTGAAGATAAAGATCGTTTGATAAAAGGATTACAAGAGACTTTTGAGGTGACTAAACTTAATCTTGATCCCAAAAACTGGTTGGTTTTGGAAGGATGGAAAGAGAAAGTGGAACGTTATAAGAGTCCTGTTTACAAATTCAAGGTTCGAGATAAGGAATTATCGATTAAAACGCATTCCGAATCATTGTCACATTTGCAAATTCCAAAGGTGGCATTGCCTAAATATCAGGGATGGGGAGATGTGTTAAGATGGAGCTTACAGGAGAATGTACCAGGAGAATTCCCGTATACCTCTGGTTTGTTCCCGTTCAAAAGAGAAGGGGAGGATCCAACTCGAATGTTTGCTGGTGAAGGTGGACCTGAAAGAACTAACAGACGTTTTCACTATGTAAGTTTGGGAATGCCTGCCAAGCGTCTTTCAACGGCTTTTGATTCTGTAACACTTTATGGTAATGATCCGGATTTACGTCCTGACATATACGGTAAAATTGGAAATTCAGGAGTATCTATTTGTTGCTTGGATGATGCCAAGAAACTCTATTCTGGATTCCGTTTATCTGATCCTAAAACTTCTGTTTCCATGACGATTAACGGTCCAGCACCAATGTTGCTTGGTTTCTTCATGAATGCCGCAATTGATCAGGAATGTGAGTTTTACATCAAAGAAAATGGGTTAGAAGCAGAGGTTGAAGCGAAGTACAAAGAACTTTATGATGATAAAGGACTAACACGTCCATCTTATCAGGGAGATCTCCCTGAGGGGAATGATGGTTTAGGATTGATGTTACTCGGTTTAACTGGTGATCAAGTCCTTCCGGCTGATGTTTACGCAAAAATTAAAGCAGAAACTTTAACTAAAGTAAGGGGAACTGTTCAGGCGGATATTTTGAAGGAAGATCAGGCTCAAAATACGTGTATTTTCTCGACTGAATTTGCTTTACGTTTAATGGGAGATGTACAGGAGTATTTCATCGAAAATGGGGTGAGAAACTTCTATTCTGTTTCCATTTCGGGATATCATATTGCTGAGGCAGGAGCCAATCCTATTTCGCAATTAGCTTTTACATTGGCAAATGGATTCACCTATGTTGAGTATTACCTTTCCAGAGGAATGGACATTAATAAGTTTGGTCCAAACTTATCATTCTTCTTCTCAAACGGAATTGATCCTGAATATGCGGTGATTGGTCGTGTTGCTCGAAGAATTTGGTCAAAAGCTTTGGCAAAGAAATACGGAGCCAATGCTCGTGCACAAATGTTGAAGTATCACATTCAAACTTCAGGACGATCGTTACACGCTCAGGAAATTGACTTTAACGACATTCGTACAACGCTTCAGGCTTTGTATGCCATTTATGATAATTGCAACTCATTGCACACAAATGCTTATGATGAGGCTATTACCACTCCAACAGAAGAGTCGGTTCGTAGAGCAATGGCTATTCAGCTAATCATTAACCGAGAGTTAGGATTGGCAAAGAATGAGAATCCAATTCAGGGATCGTTTATCATTGAAGAGCTAACTGATTTGGTTGAAGAAGCCGTATTGTCAGAGTTTGATAGAATTACTGAAAGAGGTGGGGTATTAGGAGCTATGGAGACGATGTATCAACGTTCTAAGATTCAGGAAGAGTCCTTGTATTACGAAACGTTAAAGCATACCGGAGAGTTCCCAATTATTGGAGTAAATACTTTCTTAAGTTCAAAAGGTTCACCAACGGTTGTTCCTGCAGAGGTAATTCGGGCTACAGAAGAGGAAAAGCAATATCAAATTTCGATGTTGAATAGTCTTCACGAAGCCAAAAAGGATCATCGACAGGAAGCCATTAAGAATATTCAAACAGCGGCGATTCAAAACAAAAATGTCTTTGAACAATTGATGGAAACGACTAAAGTTTGTTCATTGGGTCAAATTACAGCTTCTTTGTTTGAAGTAGGAGGACAGTACCGCCGAAACATGTAATTAGGTATTAATTAGGGCTGAGCAAGATTTCTTAGCTTATTGGCCATTTCATTGAAGATGGGAGCCAATTGGGTTTCCTTCATTGGTATATTAACAGGAACCTTTAGGTGAATGGGGATATTGGACTTTGATGGAAGTGGTTCCATAAAAGCAATGGTTGCGCTTGTTTTCAAAGGAATTTTTACGGGAATTTGAAGATCAATCGGAATCCTCATGTCCAAATTAACGCCAATTGAATCTTCGATTGGAATGTCGAACGGAACGGTGGTTTTGATTGGAATAGACTCATTGAATTCTACCGTTAAGTCTTGATTCATTGGAACGGTGCCAATGACTTTTACTTTCGGTCCTTTTGGTCCAAACATTCGCATTTTTTGATTTAACGGAATGGAATCATTTACCGAGATGGTGACTTCATCTAAAATTTGAATGGTTGTATCCAATTCAATTACATCGCTCACTCCCATGCGAATAGGAATCAACATTTGTTCATTGACTGGAATCTCTGTTTGATAAGGTATTGAGGTATTAAGGAATAGGTCAATTCCCACTTCGGTGTCTTGGGTAATTTCAACATCCGAATTGAGAGCAATAGTATCTATAACGTCAATTTCAGTAATAATGTGCTGCTCACTAATTTCATCCATCAAATCTCCGATATCATTCAACCTTCCCTGCGAAATTTTCCAGGCTGTAATTAAAGTTGAAATGATGAGCACATTCAAAATTAAACTGAGGTAAAGCAGTCTTTTATTACGACGATATTTTTTTTCCAGTTCTTGTTGCACAATTTAGGAACAGCTGAAGTGACCGAAAGTTCTCAACTTTCATGCTCAATTCCAAAAAAGAAATCCGGATATTATGCATAACCGGATTTCAATGAATAGTATATGTCAGAAGAATTATCCTTTAAAAGGTTGTTCTTCTTTCTTTAAAAATTTCAATTTATCCGATCGTCCTTTGTGGAAAATACGGTTAGAGTTGTCTTTTCCTTTTCGACGGGCTTTTTGTTCTGCTTCAGGTAAGTTAACAATCTCTATACATTCTTCGGAACAGCAGTTTTGCATTTTCTCTTTACAGCTGTCACACTGAATAAAAAGAAGATTACAGTCTACATTAGAGCAGTTTGTGTGGTTATCACAAGGTGCACCACATTGGTGACAGTTTGCAATAACGTCCTCACTAATTCGCTCAGCCATTCGGTTATCAAATACAAAGTTTTTACCAATGAATTTATTTTCAATGTTTTGTTCTTTGATTTGACGCGTGTATTCAATAATTCCTCCCTCTAATTGAAAGACATTTTTGAATCCCTGATGTTTGAAGTAAGCCGAAGCTTTTTCGCATCGAATTCCACCTGTGCAATACATCACAATATTCTTGTCATCCTCATTTCCTTTAATTTCATCAAGGATAATAGGTAAAGAATCTCTAAATGTATCTACATCGGGAGTCCAGGCTCCATCAAAGTGACCTATTTCACTTTCGTAGTGGTTTCGCATATCAATGAGAATAGTATCATCTTTTGAAATGATCTCATTGAATTTGTCCGCTTTCAAGTGAGTTCCTTTATCCGTTACATCAAAGGTTTCGTCATCCAATCCGTCAGCAACAATTTTGTCTCTGACTTTAACCTTTAACTTCAAAAAAGAATAATCATCTTGTTCAACGGCAACGTTTAAACGAATTCCGTTTAAGAACGAAATACTATCTAAATGCGTTTTAAATTCATTGAATTTTTTGGCTGGAACCGAGAGTTGAGCATTAATACCTTCATAAGCGACGTAAATTCGACCTAAAACGTCCAATTTATCCCAGGCTTCAAAAAGCTCATTACGAAATAACTCCGGATCTTTAATTTGGTGATACTGATAAAAAGAAATAGTCAGACGATCTTCTCCCGCCTGCTCAATTAGAGCTCTTCTTTCTTCAGCACTTAGCCTATTGTACAGTTGCATGCTATAAAATAATTTAAGTGTAAATCCTAAAAACGGGATAAAGATAAGAATAAATGACCGATTGGATAAATAGAAGGACAGATTGGTTGGGTTTTGTATCTCTTTTTACTCTGTTGTGGTCACTAAAAGACTTTATCAAAGTAGTTATTTGAGTATTGCATCTCATTTATTAGGTGTAGAGATTTTACATTTTATTGTCTCAGTTGCTCTTTTTATCTTTTATTTGATGATTGTAATGTTGATTTTTGTGTAAACCCTTTAATGAGAACCTTTATTCAATATGCTTTTTACCCAATTATCTTGGGTTTGGTCTTTTTGGGATGTTATTTGGGCTTGAGATGGTTCTCTAAGGCAGAATTGATTTATGTGCCCGGGCTGTGTTTACTTTTCACTTTGCCATTGATGATAACGGGAGAGTTTTTGCTGATGTATCGTAAAGATTGGGATGAAGCGAAAGGAGAGTTTTGGAGTGATTTCTTTAGTTCGTTAGTGGTTTTGCCCACAGCTTCAAAATTGGCCGAATTTTTAATTCCGGTTTTGTTCTTTTATCCGGTCATATGGTTGGTAAATCACGATTGGATTTCCTTAACCAAGTATGAATTTAGTTTTGGAGTTGAGTTGCTATTGGCAATATTGGCTTCTGAGTTCTTTTATTATTGGACACATAGAGCCTTTCATAAACTGAAGTTTTTGTGGCGTTTTCACTCAATTCACCACGGAGCTGAAAGGGTGTATTGGATGAATTCCGGCCGATTTCATTTTATAGAAGCTTTTATATCAGGATTCTTCTACTTTTTCCCATTGGTTATTTTAGGCGTTTCTGAGGATGTTTTGATTTGTGTGGTGTCCATTTCTGGGGTGACAGGATTTGTGGAGCATATCAATGTCGATTTTAAAGCTGGATTTTTAAATTATGTTTTCAACACTGCTCAACATCACCGTTGGCATCATTCTATTATTGAAAAGGAGTCTAATCGTAATTACGGAAAAACTTTAATTCTGTGGGATTTGTTGTTTGGAACTTTCTATTTGCCGAGAAATAAGGAAGTAGAGGAGGTTGGGGTGGATGAAAATGTACCACATAATGTTGTACGACAATTTGTTTATCCGTTTAGAAAGATGCCAAAAGGGGAGTAGTTTATTGATTTACTAATAAATCTCTCACTTCCATTAATGCAAAACCTAGTAGGTTAAGTCCTCGCCATTTTGGAGGAACTGCTGCAAATTCACTATTTCGGTCCAATCCAATTCCCCAAATAGCGTCAACGGGACTCGCTTCAACTAAAATCCGTTTATTGGTATTTAGCAGATATTCTTTTAACTCACCATTCTGCTCAAACTTATGCAAGTTTCCTTTTACCACAATTTCAAATCTGTTTTCTTCCCAAATTTGCTGATCAAAGCCTTTGACCTGTCTTCCTAGCTTTTTTGCTTCTCCAGGAGACTTTGCTATAAGAATACGCTCTAAAGTTTCATTGTCCTCAAACAAACGCGCTTTTTCGGCCATCATCCAATGTTCGGCTGTTGGGTAGGTATGTCCGTTAATTGTAAAATCCTGAACCCACCATTGACTAAAGCAGGAAGAGCTTATTTCTCCATTTGCAGATTTTTGATGTCCCCAAAAAAAGAGATATTTCATCTTTTTACCGGCGTCATAATCCTTTTCCGTTTGTGTTTTATTGTATTTCATTCAATGAAAATAAGTGTTCAAAAGGAGCTTTGTCAACAAGATAATATTTACAATTTAAATTCACAGAATCAACTTACTATTGGTCTTTCATCTATCTTGCCGTCAAATTCACTGTGAGTTTACTAAAATGACCATTGAGGAGCAGTTTAAGCTAAAATATAAGTTTGACAATTTGGAAGCAGTTCAGCTCATTCAATATTTATCCGTTTGTCATGGCGAATTATCCGATGAAGGCTTAGAATGTTTTGTCAAGAGAGATATGGGAAAGTTCATCCATAAGCTCATGAAAAGGCGTCCGTCAGATACATCTAAAGACTTTACAATGACCATTGGGTGGTATGAATTTCAATCCATCAAATACGCTTATAACACTTTTGCGCATGAAAGTATTTTTAGTGCATTTCCGTTAGTAAGTCCTTTAATTGGTAAACTAGATCAACTTTTACCAGCTGGATTTAGCTTTTCGGTTTCGCATTAGTCTTTATTAAAAAATCTCCCCGTAACTAAAAATTACATCACCTACAATATTCAAGATGCAGTGGACTACTATTCCTAAATAGATGTTTTTGTGCTTCCAAACAAAGTAATAGAGTGGGAGTGTAGCAATAAATCGTATTGGAAATAACCAAATGGACCAAAGATGATACAGAGCAAAAAATAGTGTATGAACGACAGGCGACCATTTTCCCAGATGATTGGTTTTTGGCAAAACATAGCCTCTGAAATAAAGTTCCTCAGCAATGGGGAATAGCAATGATGCAACAGCTAATAGAATCCAGGATGTTTTGAGTGAAAGAGTTGAATAATTGGCTTTGTTTAAAAGGTAGTCTCCCAGATTTGCCCATTCAGGAAGCCATGAAAAAAGATTGTTTTGTAGGGATAAGGATAAGCTGTTTGACAACATAAAAATGCTCATCGCCCAAATTAAAGTACCAATACAGATTAGCGTAAAATGCAGGCCTGAAACACAATTTTGTGGGCCAATGATTTTTTTGATGGATGAAAAACTGAAAGATTGATGTTCAAATTGGCACATCATCCAAAAGAAGATTGGCAGTGTAATGAATAGTTCAATTAAAATGAAAATAGCCAGACTTGGAATGGCGTGTGTCCCTAGGAAATAATAAAGAATTAGTCCTAAAACTGGAATAATAGCTGGAATTCCAAATAAGAGCAGAAGTTTTGTTTTTGCTGACATTTTTTCTGACAAAACTCTGGTTATTTACCTGCGAATAATTGTAAAAAAGCGAATGACTTATTCCATGTAACGATGATAAAGGCTGTCTCTGGCTTCAAATAATTGAGATGGAGAAAGGTTTGTCAACTGTCTGAATTCATGAATAAGGTGAGACTGATCGTGATAATTTAAGTCAGCTACTATCTGCATCCAATCGGCTTTATCTTCACTTAAGACCTGATCTAGAAAATGATTGAAACGAATGATTTTAGCATAACGCTTTGGTGAAATCCCAATTCGTTTTTTGAATTGGAGCTGGACGTACCGAATGTTTAAACTCAGTTGATCGCAAATAGAGTTTATGTTTTCTGTTCCGTTCGTTTCATGAATGAGTTGTATAAATCGATCAATCCTATCTGGAGAAAAAGATTGAAAAGATTGAACTAAAAATTGCTTAATATTCATAGAACTCTCAGTGAATGAATCTCCTTTATAACTATTCCTAAACCCCTCAATTACTTTCTTACATTTTGTCGGAACTTCAAATCCTAAATCCTCAATGGGATTGGAAAGAAAATGAAATAGTCCGTCTCCAAGAAAAGAAATTCCCAGTAAGTTAACTTCTCCTTCTTGTAGCAGAAACTTGCTCTTATAATCAATCGGAGCAACAATTTCTTTTTGTGAAATAGTAGTTGTTTTCTCTTCTTCCTGTAAGGAAATAGAATCACCAAAATTCAGAATTAAAAAACTCTGCCCCTTAGGAATTAAACGAGATATGAGTTGTTTTTTCTCTTTTAAAACCCCTTTCATATTCCAGATGCATAAAACCTGTTCTTTTAAAGTTGGAGATTGTATAAGGTGTTCCTGATAGATCATTTTTTTGGCTAAAGAACTTACCTCAATTCAAACTGAAGAATAACATCCTGTTTAGGACGTAACGTCATTAATGGAGCCATTTCTACTTCACTTTTTTGATTCGGAGCAAGTTTTACCTTTTGTACGATTTTGGCCAACATTAAAACCATTT
>JAKSBJ010000184.1 GCA_022361195.1 Flavobacteriales bacterium | reverse complement strand
GATTGTGAGGATGCTGAAAAAGCCACCTTTAAAGATGCAACTGGAACTGATGGTTGCGGAATGTTAATTGAACTATCTGATGGTAAATTACTTGAACCTCAAAATTTGAGTGAGTTTGACATTTCAGCCGAAGATGGAAACAAAATTTGGGTGAGTTATCATTTAGCTGAATCTGGCGGAACGATTTGTATGGTAGGCGATGTTGTTGTGATCGATTGTATTTCGGAACGATAAAGTAGTTCCTTTTTCATTTATTGGCATTAAACAAATATGATTCGTCCCTTCATTATTCTTTTATTACTACTGATGTCACAGCAGGCATTGGCTCAACAATTTGCTGAATTTAAGACAGACACCAATCGGTTCATCCACTATTATGATTATGGTGATGGTCAGGGTAGACTTCCTCCCGAGATTACAGAACAGTATTGGTTAATCAACGGACAAAAAATGACCTATGGCTCAGGAACCATTAAGGTAAAGGTTGATGCTAATAAACTAGACACCATTTTATACATGGGGTACAGAAGATCAGCTTTTGATACTATCATTTGTAATATATCAGAAGCCAAATCATATACTTTTTATCATAACGATTGCTGTGGTGCTTTTGACGTTCAAGATGATGCTACTGGCAAATTTATTCGCGGACAAGTCATTTATCAATTAAAATCGGCAAGTAAGTCCAACACTTACCTGGGCACCTTAGGAGAAGCTGGTATTTTAGTCTCAAAACAAACAGATACACTCAAGGTTCATTGCCGAAGTGCGATGAGCCCCAACACCTACCCCATTTCTTTTAGGCAAATTGAAATATGCCGAGATAGCCTATGCAAAGAAGGTATTTGCCTTCAAGAAGAAGGGAAAGGAGAACCCAATTGGGATTTTGGATACAAAACCATTTCCACCAAAATGAGCTTTTTATTCATGCCTTTAAAATCCAAACCTTTAATTATCATTTACGATCCAAAAACAGATTCGATTGAGATAAAGTAATTTCAACGAAATGCTGTAAATTCAGCCCATGAAAATTAAAGTTTCAGATTACAATCCGAACTGGGCTAAATCCTTTTTACAAATCAAAAGTGACTTACAGGATATTTTATCGAGCTTGAATCCTGAAATTGAACATTTTGGAAGCACATCCGTCCCGGGATTGGCTGCTAAAGATGTTATTGACGTAATGGTAGGACTGGAATCCATTGATGATTTGGATAAAACCATTCTTCCCATGATTCAATCCAACTATATTCATTACGCCATTTTTGATGAGTCTACGCCAGATAGACGACTTTTTATCGGTCTAAAAAACAAGAAACATCGTCCTCTCTTCCAATCCACCTATTTACAAGAAGAGGATGTGCCTCATGACCTCATTAACCAACACCGTTTATCCCATGTCCATATTTGGAAAAAAGGAAGTGAAGATTGGGGGCGTCATTTGGCCTTTAGAGATTATTTAAAAGCCCATCCGCAGGAAAAAGAAACTTACGGAAAACTAAAAAAAGAATTAAGTTTGAGGCAGTGGAAAGACGGGATGGAGTACAATCAACACAAACACAACTACATACAAAAAATCGAAAAAAAAGCAATCCAATGGTATCAAAATCAAACCGGCTAATTCAACACATTTTTTCAGTTTTCATTCTTATTTTTTTCGTCAGTTGTGCTTCAGGTGGCGAGGATAACGAAAGTCCAAATGAATCAGTCGATTCTACTGACCAAAAAACCGAAAACACGCTAGTATATCTCGCAGATGGCAATCTTCGTTATTTAGAACTTAGCGGAACACCTTACGAAAGAGGTTTTAGCCATGGAGAATTATTGAAAGAGGATATCAAAGCAGTGACCGACTCGCTTTTAGAGGATATCGAATGGGTTTCAAAAATGGATCCGCGAGAGTTTATCAGTTCTTTTTTAGAAGAGACCGATTTTGTGAGTGCTATGAAAAAATGGACGCCAGACATTTTGGAAGAAATTCAAGGAATCTCAGACGGTTCTGGAGTAGATTATGATGTTATTTTCATGCATCAATTGGGGGACGAATTTTTCTTCAATTCAGATTATGTAACGGCACATAAATGCAGTTCTATCGGAATCAACAAATCGGATAACCACCCCACTTTTGCAGCTCAGAACATGGACATCCCACCTTATTTCCATGGTTATCAAACAGTAATGAAAGTAACCGAAGAAAATGGTGACGAAGCGATGATTTTAACCATTCCAGGTCATGTTGGAATTACAGGAATGAACAGCCGATCAGTTTCCATTAACTGTAATATTCTGATTCAGTTAGACTATCAACAAAAAGGCTTACCAGTTAGTTGCATTGTAAGAGGTGTTTTGCAACAAAACTCTGCCGCTGATGCCATTCAGTTTATAAAAGAAATTGAGCACGCTTCGGGGCAAAACTACCTCATCGGAGGAAAAGACAATGTTACCAATCTTGAATGTTCTTCGACAGAGATTAAAGAATTCAGGCCTTACGAAAATTCATCATTCACCTATCACACTAACCATCCAATGATCAATAATAGTTTTAGCGGAACCTATTTAGAACTATTGAAGGAGCACGATTTCCCCTTAGAGGAAGCTTTAAACTCTTGTGGTAGAATTGGCTCTTTTGAAGAACGATTCAACGAATCAACTGGTGATTTTGGGATTGAGGAAATTAAAGAAGTATTAAGTTCTCAAGATCATGATGGTCCAGACGTATTGAGTAATATTTGGACTTATGCTAGCGTGATTTATGAGCTCTCAGATCATCCCAAATTTCACATTGCTGTAGGAAAACCGCATGAAGTAGAATACATCGAGATTTCATTTGAACAATAAACAATCTGGTTTGTGCGTTTTCACATTCACAAACCTTTATTTCAAATAATTCATACAATGAAAATTCGATCGCTTTTAGTTTTTAGTGTAGTTCTACTGACATTCGCATCCTGTAAAAAGAAAATTGACAAATCACTGACCTTAGTTAGAGACTGTACCGCCACTTATTTGAGAGATGGAGATGTAGACCTTCCTGTTGCCAATCCATCCATTTTAGCTGCTGTTGATAGCGGGGATGTTGTTTCGGTCACCTATTATTTTCCAAAGACTAAAAAG
>JAKSBJ010000312.1 GCA_022361195.1 Flavobacteriales bacterium | reverse complement strand
CCCATCCAAAATCAATGACATTGGGACAATTGGCCCTTCATGTCGCATCCATTCCGGGTAGAAATCTCGGTTTTGCGAAGGACGGAAGTGTGGAGACCAATGTCATCGTTCAACACCCGTTTCCGGTGAGCAAGGAGGATATTTTGGGCGCTTTGGCCAACAGCCGTGAAAAGGTGAATGAATTATTGGGTGGAGAGGATGCCGAATGGCTCAATCAGCCCTGGAATTTGCTAAAAGAAGGTCAATCATTGGCCGAAATGCCAACGGCTGCTTTCGTCCGCACTTTTGTGCTGAATCATTGGTATCATCATCGTGGTCAGTTATCGGTCTATTTACGAATCCTAAATCAGGAAATCCCTTCTATTTACGGTCCATCGGCCGATGTAAATCCTTTTGCTTAATCCCTAATTCTTAAAACTAAAATTCAAAAAAATGAGAACAATTATTTTAACCCTCAGTCTGCTTTTTACAGCACAACTTTCTATGGCGCAATTACCCGATCCGGGTTTTGAAATTGATGAACATACCGCCATTGTTTTAACCGATCCTCAAAACGACTTCCTCAGCGAAGATGGTGTAGCCTGGGGACTGGTTGGCCCTAGTGTCGAGAAGAATAACACCATTCAAAACATCGACACCCTCTTTCAATTGGCGGAGAAGTTCAACCTGCCGGTTTTTATTTCGCCGCATTATGTCTACGACCACGATCACAAATGGGACTCTAAAGGCTCCATGATTGAATTTGCCCATTCGGTTGGTTTGTTTGATGCGGGAGATGCCAAAAACGGCAAAGGTGCCAGTAAAGGAATTGACATTTACAAGGCCTATGAAAAGTACCTGGCCAAGGACAATGTTACGATTGTTTCGCCCCACAAAATCTTTGGTCCGGAGTCCAACGACCTGGTTTTACAATTGCGAAAACGTAAAATCAACAAGGTCATTTTGGGAGGCATGTTGTCCAACTTATGCACCGAGGCACACCTAAGAGAATTGATGGAGCAAGGTTTTGAAGTAGGCGTAGTAAAAGACGCGACAGCGGCTGCCATTTTGCCAGAAATGGACGGCTACGAAACCGCCCTGGTGAACTTTGCTTTAATCGCCAGTCATGTGTTCACCACTTCCGAAGTTAAAAAGGCAATAGAGGACTACTTTGCGAAAAAGTAAGTGTGGTTTTTGTGAACGGAAAGGGTTAGGAGTTTTACTTCTGGCCCTTTCTTTTTTTGGTGGGGTTGAGGTAAGTTTTAGTTGTGCTTAAAGGTTTAAGATGAGGAGATTATTGTTATATTAGAAGCTGCTTTTTAACCCAAAACAAAAAGTCCTTTAGGTTTTATTGTATTGCTTAATGATAATACTTGTTTTGATTTTTATCAAGGATACATGAAAGAAATACTAATAGATGAGCTTGCCTACCTAATCAAGCAAGCCAAAGAAAGTGGCCAACCTCAACCCATCTTCTTTTTGGGAGCAGGAGCGTCTGCATCTGGAAATATTCCTTTAGCTGGGGAGATCGCCAATAACATCCTATCTGAGTATTCCGACAGCCCTTTCATCAAAAAACTCAAAGAGGATGAAAAGACCTATTCCAGACTTATGGAATGCCTCTTACCGAATCAAAGGAACGAGCTTTTAAAAAGATACATTGCTGAGGCCAAGATCAATGTAACGCACATCTATTTGGCGCAATTGCTCAAAAACGGGTTTGTCGATTATGTCTTGACCGTTAATTTTGACAACCTAATGCTCCGGGCACTGGCTTTGTTCAATGAATTTCCATCCACTTACGATATGGCAATTCTCAAGGACTTAACCACCACTACTTTCAAGGAACAGTCGGTAGTGTATTTGCATGGTCAACATCATGGATTATGGTTATTAAATACCAAGGACGAAATGGATACCGTAAAGGCCATTGTTCCACGAATTTTTGACAGCATAAAAAACCAGAGGCCCTGGGTATTTATTGGCTACAGTGGTTCCGACCCCATCTTTGAACACATTAAAAGTTTGGGTCGATTTGACAATGGTTTGTACTGGGTGGGCTATCATGACCATGAGCCCGGTCAAGAGGTTCGGGAATTTCTAACAACGCCTAATACCAATGCATTTTACATCAAGGGATATGATGCCGATGCATTCATGCTAAAGCTCAATGAGACCTTAGGCCTGGAACAACCCGAAATTTTGGATAAACCCTTTTCCTCCTTGCAAGCCATGCTGGGCGGGATAAATGATATCAATGATGCAGAGCATTTTAAAGGAGTAAAGGAACGATTGGAAATGGCCAAAAAAGATGTGGCTAAATCCATCCGTCAGTTTGAAATGAAAGAAAAAGTTTCAATTGAAGAAAGAGAACTCGAGATTGATAGGTTAAAGAAGGAAATCATTGATATTTTGATTTCTGAATCGTATGACGGGCAGGAGATTTCAGAAATTGAAGGTAAAGCAGCACGAATTAACGAGGCTAGTTTGAATAATTTATTAGCGGGTCTGTTTTCAGATTGGGGAGTTGATTTGGGGAATTTGGCAGAGAAGACAGAAGGAGCAGAGGCGGATAAATTGTTCCATCAAGCATTTGAAAAATATCGTAAGTCCGTAGAAATCAAAGCAGATTATGATCGGGCTTATTACAACTGGGGAACCCACTTAGGTAATTTGGCAGAGAACAAAAAAGGAAAAGAAGCCGAAGAATTGTATCATCTTGCATTTGAAAAATTTGCAGAGGCGATAAGGATAAACCCGGATGGCGATGAGGCCTTTTTCAATTGGGGAACTCATTTGGGAAATTTGGCAGATATCAAAGGAGGAAAAGAAGCGGAGAAATTGCATCATGAAGCTTTTAAGAAATTTAATGAAGCATTAAGAATCAAGCCAGATAATTACGAAGCATATGAAAACTGGGCTATTTCTTTGGGGAGTTTGGCCGAGACGAAGAAAGGGAAAGAGTCAGAAGAATTATTCCTTCAGGCTTTTGAGAAGTACAGGAAAGCTGCAAAGATAAAGCCAGATAGTGATGAGGTTTTTTACAATTGGGGAACCCACTTAGGGAATTTTGCAGACAGCCAAGAAGGTGAAAAAGCAGAGCAATTTTATCAGCAGGCATTTGATAAGTATCGTAGGGCAGCAGCAATGAACCCAAAGAATGATCAGGCTTTTTATAACTGGGGAACCCATTTAGGTAATTTGGCGGATCATAAGGAAGGTCTAGAAGCAGAGCAATTATATCTACAAGCTTTTGATAAGTATCATAAAGCAGTTAAAATAAATCCAAATAGTCACGAAGCATTTCAAAATTGGGCGACGGATTTAGGCAATTTTGCAGAAATGAAAGAAGGTCTAGAAGCAGAGCAGTTATACGATGAGGCCTTTGAGAAATTTGATAAAGCAATTGAATATGGAGGGACATATTATAATTATGCCTGTTTACGTGCTTTATGTGGAATGAAAAAAAAGGCTTTGGATTTATTGGATAAATCGCTCCAAAAACAAGAAATTACAGCTCAATATGTGTTAGAGGATGAAGATTGGGAAGAATTTTGGGAGGATTCGGAATTTAAGAAAGTAATCGCCAAATATTCAAAATAAAAATACCCTCAATCCAAAAGCCATAGAGGATGGTTGAAAAATCTCGTTAAAAGAAAACCAACAGCGATAAAAAATGCCGCCATTGATTTTCTATTGGATGGATGATTAGACTAACCGGCTTCGATTTTTCCCTCTTCAGAGAAAAAAAGCTTTACGGTATTGGCATCCTTGTATTTGTAGTTTTGATTCACTTCGGCATATTCCTTATCCTCACGGATTACCTCCTGATCGTAAGAATTCCCCTTTAGTTTGGCAATCATTATTCTTCCTTTCTCCATTACCTTGTGATGCATTCTGTAACCAAATGCTCGGCT
>JAKSBJ010000165.1 GCA_022361195.1 Flavobacteriales bacterium | reverse complement strand
TTAAGAAACTCACCCCTCATTCAATATTTTGCATTCCTTGGAATCCGTCCAATAAGCAATTTACTTACAAGTGGGTGGCATTAAAACAATTATTAGACAAATGAGATACGCACTAATGCTCTCCGCAGAACGTCAATTCATTAATAAGTTATAAGAACGTATGATCAGGGCCTAATAATATCCCTCAAAAGACTTAAAAGGTTTTTACGCGACCATTTCCATGCCTTTAGCTAAAAACTCTTCTAGACAGCGTCATTCCATGTCACACAAGCGTGATCATGGTTCTTTCAAAATAAAGGTGGAGAGTTAGGATTGCAAAATACGTCCGAGCTTATGAAAACACTTTTTACTGTTTGATCAATTTCTGATTGTACAGTTTGTTCTCTGATCGCAACTGAACGGTATACATTCCGGCAGGAACTCCTTCTAAACTCAAATCCAATTTATTGGTTCCTATTGTTAATTGACCGGCATAGAGATTGTCCACTATCTGACCCAAATTATTCAGCAAAACAACTTCATAATAAGCCTCCTCCTGGATATCGGCAAACAATTGTACCGAAGACTCAGTAGGATTTGGATAGATGGTCAAAGCCGTTTGATCTTTGGAATCTACAAGTCCCGCCATGGAAGCCGGATATAAATTGATATTATCAACGTAAATGTTATTTCCATTATCATTGGTAAACTCAAACTTAAACATGAAGTTAGATACATAATAAGTTGATGAAATCGTCGTAATGTTTACTTGTTGCCATTCATCTATTGATTCTGGCTCATAAGGCCCTGCATAAATGGTTTCACTCAAATCATCTCCTTTAATCAGCTTTCTCAAAATCCATGTCTCTCCGCAATCTTTCGACACATAGAATCTCAATTCTTCATTGTTAGTATCAAAACGACGATTGTAAGCATATTGGAAATCAAAAATTATATCATCTGAATCCTCTACTCCACTCAAATCAATTGGCGCCGAAATAAAAGCATCTTTACTTTCATCTGAATTACCAAAGTTGCCTAGTTTAATACAATTGTCACCAAAACAAACTACGTCAGAAGCAATTTCCCAAGCTTCACCTCCATTATCATTTTCTACCAAAAACTCCTCATAATCAGGAACGGCAGTGATATCCTCAAAACCTTCTTTGTAAGGAGGTGTTTCTCCAGGATTATCTAAAACCATAATTAGATCTTCATAGGTCGTTTCTGTTGTAGTTGTACCGTCTGAGACTTCCAAGGTAACAGAGTAAACTCCGCCAGTATTATATGTTACTGTAGGATTCGGATCCGTAGAAGAAGCTGGTGATCCACCTTCAAAAGTCCAGTTCCATGACGAAATATTATGATACGAATAGTCTGTAAATTCCACCGAACTTCCCGCACAAATCACATCGTCATCGGCTTTAAAATCAGCTGCACAAGCAACTCCCTCTGTTCCAACCCCAGTTGCAATAGCATTTGCCTCTGAAGTTAGACTACTTAGGAAACCAATGTCTGCAATATTGTAATCCATCACATCCTTTTGTCCCTGAGTTAACATCATACGACATGGGCTGTAGCTCATTAAATTTTCAAACTGATCCAGCACATCAAATCCATAAAAATCCCCAGAAGGAATGTCGTCACAGGTGTTTTGAGTTGGTACACATGACCACTGTGGCCCATCTACAGGAGGTGTATCACAAACGTAATCTCCATTTGAATCACATGATCCTGAATGACAACCACTTTGGAAAGTATGAAACAATCCAAGGCAATGTCCAATTTCGTGAGCCAAAGTACGAACACCAGTTCCGGTTCCTACATCTCCAAAAACCGGATGACGAATAATTACACCATAAGCAGCATCACCACCATCATATGGGAACTGAGCGTATCCGTTAATGATTCCACCACTTGAACTATAAATGGAATTCACAACCCAAATGTTCATGTACTCAGATCGTGGCCAGGCATCCAATCCGCCAGTGGCGTAAAATTTAGCCTCATCGGTAGCATCAAAAGCAGCGTCAGGAGAATAACGTCTCTCAACCCCGTTAGTACAATCTCCATTAGGATCAATCTTCGCCAATTCAAAGGTAATTTCAATATCTGTTGCTACCGGAAAAAAGGGAGCATCTGACGTATTACGAACGTCTGCCAAATCGGGATTTAGAAGGTTAAAATCCTCATTCAACATATCAATGGCAGACTCAATTTGCTCCATTGAAATATTTCCCTCACCACCAGCGTGAATAACATGTACAACTACTGGAATAATACATTCATCCGAACGGTCTGATGCCACTGAAGGATCCAATGCTCTACGCATCATATGCTCATGAACAGCTGTTTCCAAACCCGGATTTTCAGCATATTTTTGTTGCATATATTCGTCCGTACCACAATGACCATCTTGTCCAAAAGTGGTTGAAAATGCCATGAATCCGGCCGCCAATAGAAGGAATTTTTTCATCGTATCCGTAATTTGATTATTCTTTGATCAATTTGATAGTTTGAGATTGTCCGGCACCATTTACTTTAATTAAGTAAACACCTTTTGCCAAACTAGCTGTTGAATAGTTCAACTTATTAGTTGTTGAACTCAAAGGCCCATTGTAAATGTTCCCAACCTTTGATCCAAGTGCGTCATACAATTCAACCGTTACATCACCATCCGAACTTCCATCAATCTCAACCGTTACCATATCATTTGTAGGATTTGGATAAACAGAAATGTTGTGATTTTGAGAAGCCTCTACTATATCTGACATAGAAGCCGGATATAAGTTAATATTATCCACGTAAACGTTATTTCCTGAGCCGTTTGTAAACTCAAACTTGTACATGAAATTTGACACGTAAAAGGCTGATGTAATGGTTGTAATTACTTCATTTTTCCATTCTCCAGCTCCCTCCGGTGTATAAGGGCTAACCAAAACATCCTCGGTCATGTCATCACTATCTAAGATCAAACGTAACGCCCAGCTTTCACCACAGTTATGAGAAACATAAACTCTCAATTCCTCATCATTTGAAGCCGTTCGTTTTTTATAAGCATAATCAAAACTCATGATCATTGCATCTGAAGCATCTACTCCACTTAAATCAATTGGTGAAGAGATAAATGCATCCTTAGTTTCATCTGTATTTGCGAAATTGTCTAAGAAGGCGCATTTAGATCCAAGACTAGCAGCTTCATCAGTTACTTCCCATTCATCATCTCCATTCTCATTTTCGATGAAAAAGCGCATATCATCCGTCATTTCATCCAAGGTTTCAAATCCTTCTGAGTATGGAAGTGGATCGCCCGGATTAGCCAAAACAGTAATATAATTAGTCAAAGTCACTGTTTCAAAATCAACTCCATCTGTTACCGTTAAAGTCACATCATAAGTTCCACCTGTATTATAAGTCACCGTTGGGTTTTCAGCTGTAGATGAAGAAGGTGTTCCTCCTTCAAATTCCCATTCCCAACCAGTAACATTAAAGAAAGAAGCATCTGAAAAATTAACTGAACTTCCACCACAAATTAATGTTTTGTCCGCATTAAAGTCAGCTTCACACAATTCTCCTGATCCAAGAACTCCGGTAGCCGATAGATTAGCTCCCGTCCATAAATTTGAACGTCCGGCAGTGCTTGAGTTAATAGCAGTTTGCATTCTCGCAGCCTGTCCATCTGTAAACATGGTTGAACAGTATGAATATTCCATGAAATTTTGAACGTTGTCCAAACTACCGCAACTACTTCCACTTAAATTACATGACGACCATCCAATCGTATTTGGTGTATCAGGCACCCCATCATTAATAGTACAGTTTGATGGGTCAGCAGGACTATTTGACCCACCCCAACAGTGATCAAGATTAAACCAGTGTCCAGCTTCATGACTTAAGGTATGACGTCTCCCTGAATTTGAAGTACCAATAGCTCCCATATAGTCATGTCGCATAAAAATTCCGGCATACATATCAGTAGTTGGAATCCATCCTGCTGGCTTATAGGTATAACCTGCAGCACCAGCCGGATCAATACATACATAAACGTTCATGTATCTGTTTTGCGGCCAGGTACCATGTTCAGATTTTACTGCTTCCACAATTGGATGCGAAGAAAATCCCATTCCTTCATCATAGGTTGTAGAAGAATATGTACGTGTAATCCCCGAATGACAGTTCCCATTTGGATCTTTCTTTGCCAATCTAAACTCAAAATCAACATCTCCAGTAATTCCAGCAAACTCAGGAATTGTTGCTCCTAAATCTACATTTGACTCTGAAAAGTCCATATTTAAATTTTCGATGGCATTGTAAATTTGTTCGTCAGAAATGTTTTCATCTCCTCCTAAATGCACCACGTGTACAGCCATAGGAATAATATAAGTAGCACGATCGCCTTCGCTGTAGTGTTCCCAATATTCTTCATATTCTGCTTGAAAAGCAGCTTGCTCGGCATCATACATTTCTTTGTACTCAGGGTGAGCTTCAAATAATTTTTCTTGTTGTTCTGTACTTGAACAAAATCGAGGATTTGCCAAATCGTGCGTATGATCTTCTGTTGCCATTTGAGCAAAAGAAACAGATGAAACGCCGAAGGCGATATAAATTAGTTTTTTCATGTTTTGTTTTTCCCGAACGAGGATTCGGATTTTAAGTAAGCGTTAGTCTTTTATCAACTTTATAGTCTTTAGACGACCTTCAGTCTCAACCTTTACAACGTAAATCCCTTTAGAAAGTTCATTCGTTGAATAATCCAATGAATTTAAGCCTGCTTTCAAAGGACCTTCAAACACCGTCGCAACTTTTTGACCGAGTGGGGTATAAATTTCAATTTTGTAGTCCTGACCTTCATTCGCAAAAAACTCAATTGAAATGTTATCAGAAGTAGGATTTGGATAAACAGATAGATTTTCCGCTACTTCAGGATCAACAATTCCTGCCATTGAAGCTGGATACATATTGATATTATCGAGATAAAAATTATTTCCACCGTCGTTTTCAAAAACAAATTTGTATCTGAAATCAGAAACGTAATAAGTGTCGTTGATGTTGGTAATTGTCACTTTTTCCCAATCATGCTTATCGGCTGGAGTAAAAGGACTTGTTTGTGTCTCACTACTTAGGTTATTACCCTGAATGTTTTTTCTCAAAGCCCAAGTTTCACCACAGTCTTTAGACACATAAAACTTCAGCGATTCGTTATTAGAAGCACTTCGTTTTTTATAAGCGTAATGGAAATAGAAAACCATTTCGTCTGAAGGATCTACTCCGCTCAAATCGATGGTTCCGGAAATAATATGATCTTGTGTTTCACTAAATTCAGCAAAATTGTCAATCCAAACACAATTATTACCTCCATAAGCAATATCCGCATCTTCTAACAATTCCCAAGTCACATCAGAATCTTCGTTGATAAGTGTAAAAGGATTTCCATCACCTACAGTGGTGTATCCTTCAAAACCTTCTTTGTATGGAATTGCCTCTCCCGGATTTGCTAGAACGGTGATATAGTTTTCTAGAGTTGTACTTACAGTTGAAATACCGTCTGTCACCTCTAAAGTCACGTCATAAGTTCCACCAGTTTCATATGTAACGGTAGGATTCGCAACAGAAGAGGAGGATGGAGTTCCACCTTCAAATGTCCAGGTCCACCCTGTTACATTAAAATAAGAAAGGTCAGTAAATGCTACATCGTTTCCTGCACAAATTGTGCTCAAATCAGATGTAAACTCTGCCTTACAAAGTACCTCTGGTGTTCCAACTCCTGTTTGAGCTAAATTAGCCTCAGAGGTGAGGTTACCGAACATAGCAATACTTGAAAAATTTCCATCTACAATCGCTTTTTGACCTTCTGAGAACATATTTTGACAAGGACTATAGCTCATGAAGTTTTCAAATTGATCCAAAGCATCAAATCCGTAAGGATCACCACCTGGAATATCATCACACGTATTTTGTGTTGTAGCACAACTCCACTGCGCTTCACTCACTGGAGGAGTATCACAAACATAGTCTCCATCTTCATCACAAGCCGAAGAGTGGCAACCTCCCTGGAAGGTATGTAACAAACCTAAGCAATGTCCTACCTCATGAGGAAGCGTTCGATCTCCACTTGCCGTCCCAATAGTTCCAAACACATCTGAACGAATGATAACTCCGTAGTTGGAATCAACTCCGAAATAAGGAAACTGGGCATATCCCAAAGTAACTCCTGCTCCCGAACTTTCAATTGACTTTACGATCCAGATGTTAAAATAATCATTTCGGTTCCAAGCGTCCAATCCTCCAGTACTGTAGTGTTTAGATGCATCATTAGCGTTCACTGCACCGCCTGGGGAGTAACGTCTTTCCACTCCATTTGTACAATTTCCGTCCGGATCTAATTTTGCCAATTCAAACTGAATATTCATATTGGCTGCGATAGGTAAAAAAGGAGCCGTAGCCGTATTTCGAGTATCCAGGGTATCAGCATTCAAGCGATTAAAATCCTCATTGAGCATGTCTATTCCAGATAAAATTTGCTCGTAAGAGATATTATCATCTCCACCTTCGTGGATTACGTGAACTACAACTGGAATAATACATTCATCAGCTCGTTCTTCTGCTACAATTTCACCAGAAGTAATTCGAACCAAATGCTCATGCATTTGTGCAGCCCATTCGGGATGTTCTGAGATTCTTTGCTCGTGGTAGTGATCGGTTGCACACCAATTTTGTCCAAAAGATAGATTTGCAGCCAGTAAGCCAGCTGCTAAAAAGTAATGTTTTTTCATGTTTGTTTTCTTTGGTGATCAAAGACTTACCGTCCAAAATCCGCCGAAACCAACCACAGCAAAGCTTTGAGGGGGCTTTACTCGAAAAAAATTGGGTCGTTAAATGCGCTTGTAGGTGACTCTTTGATTCAGAAATCCCTTAAAGATACCAAATTCTCAGGGAACTGAGAAGGGTTTTCGATAATTTGAAACAGTTTATCTGCCGCTAAAATTGGACTGCTAAGTTCCTGATTGGTTTTTAGTTTCCGAAACTTGTCCGAAAGCAAGAACAATTCAGGATCTGCTTCACGGATTTCCGTTTGCATTTGAGTATCTACCACTCCAGGCGACACGGAATGAACTGTGTAGCTATCTTCTCCCCTACTTTGGAGTTCTTCTTTCAAGGTTTCAGCAAAGAGGTCTAGAGCTGCTTTTGAGGAACAATAAACTGACCAGGCATCAATTGGATACTTACCTGCTCCTGAACTAATATTGAGAATGTGTTTTTTCCCTTTTTGATCCTGCGTATCGCGCACAAAGGTGTTCATCAAAATTTGTGGTGCAATGGTATTCACAAAATGCGTTTTTTGGATACTCTCGGCATCTTGTAAACCAACCGGCGAAATATCACCGATCATTCCGGCATTATTCACCAAAACAGTCAGCTCCTCCCCTAACTGGTTGAATCTAAATCGAGACACAGCCTCGAGATTACTCAAATCAATTGGAACAAAACGGTAGTTTTCCTGCTCCCAATCATTTGAACGGGAAAGTCCGTACACGATATATCCTTCTGCCAATAATTTTTGGCATAGTGCCTTCCCTATTCCCCGGGAAGAACCACTAACGTATGCGACCTTATTTGACAGGAGCTCCGTTTTCAACCCATCTCATGATTCCACCAGAAAGGTTTCTCACCTTATCATAACCATTCATTGCTAAAAACAGGCAGGCATTCATACTTCTTTTTCCCGATCGACATCCAACAATCACCAACTGATCTTTTGGAAATTCTTCAATTCTTTCCTGAATTTGTCCCAGAGGAATGTGTTTCATATTGGGTAAATCGTAAGCTACTTCGTCTACTTCGTAAGCTTCTCTTACATCCACGAATAAAGCACCGTCATTTACGGCTTCGATAACCTGATTTGGGTTTAGTTCTTCAATGTTCATAGTATCATTAATTTAGGGCTTGTTCTAAATCAGCTATAATATCAGCAGCGTCTTCAATTCCTACACTTAAACGAATTAAGGAATCGACAACTCCTGCTTTTTCTCTTTCTTCTTTTGGAATGGCAGCATGCGTCATAGTAACCGGATGGCCTATCAAAGACTCCACTCCTCCAAGGGATTCTGCCAGTGAAAACACTTTCACTTTTCGTACAACATCCTTTGCTTCTTCCAATGAATTACCAACCAAACTAAAGGAAATCATTCCACCAAAGTCACGCATTTGCTTCTTCGCGATTTCATGGTTTGGATGCGATTCAAATCCTGGCCAATAAACCTTATCTACTTTTGGATGTTTTGCCAAAAACTCCGCCAACTGCCTCCCATTTTCACAATGTCGTTGCATTCTTAGGTGAAGCGTTTTAATTCCCCTCAACACTAAAAATGAATCCATTGGTGCTGTCACTGCTCCTGATGAGTTTTGAATTCGATAAATCTCTTTTGCTAAATCTTCATCGTTCACCACCAAAGCTCCCATTACCACATCGGAATGTCCTCCCAAATATTTGGTAACTGAATGCATGACAATATCCGCTCCCAAATCTAAAGGCAACTGTAAATAAGGTGTAGCAAAAGTATTATCAACTGCTAGCAATGCATTGTACTTTTTTGCAACGAGCGAGCAAGCTTCAATGTCAATGATGTTCATCATTGGATTGGTAGGTGTCTCCACCCAAACCATTTTAGTTTTCTCGTTCATATAGTCTTCAATCTTATCGGCATTTTCCATTCCGACAAAGTGAAATTTAAGACCATATTGCTCAAAGATGGTTTTGAAAAGGCGGTAAGTTCCTCCGTACAAATCATTTGTTGAAACGATCTCATCACCTGGCTTGAACATTTTTAGAATGCAATCAATTGCTGCCAAACCAGAACCGAAGCAAGCTCCATATTTTCCATTCTCAATAGCCGCAATGTTTTTCTCCAAAGCGTGACGGGTAGGATTGAGCGTTCGTGAGTACGCATATCCTTTATGCTTTCCAATTTCTTCCTGAACGTAAGTAGAAGTTTGATAAATTGGAGTCATGATTGCACCCGTTGCAGAATCTGGTTCAATTCCCGCATGAATTGCCTTTGTACCAAATCCCATTGAGTATGTTTCCTTTTCGTCCATTCCCTGCAAACGCAGTTTTAGTTGAAGGACAAAACTACTGAAATAACTTTAGGATTAAGAGTTACCTTTTAGAAAATTGATACATTCAAAAACAATGAAAGCCGCTCTACTATTTCTATTCTGCTGCGTTGGAGGTTCAATTTGGGGACAGTCTAAGGACTCTCTTTACTTTGAGTTGGCTGATAGCATTTTTAAGCGAGATCAGATTCACAGATTAGATTTTGAAAAGCCCATTTGGCAATACGATAAAGCTATTTTGACCTTGGAGGCCAGTCAAAATTTAAAAGAAGTTGCGGAATTTTTGAAGCGAGAGATTGAACTGCTGATCGAAATTGCCGTTTATCCCTATTGTGGAAAAAGTTCAAATCTTAGCACGAATTTAGAGAAAGCCAGAGCTAAAGAGCTAAAGTCTTTCCTGGTGGAACATGGTGTAGAAGAATGGAGAATTCGGTCAAGAGGATATTCCGATAGTACTTCGAAAAAAGTCGGATCGATGGACACTTTACTTTGTCCATGGTTAGAAGTTGGATCAGTTGTTAGTTGCGAGCAATTAGTAAATTATGATTCGCCAGAAGAGAAGTATGCATTTCAGCGATTATTTAATCGGACAGAACTGAAAATTCGCTGGGTGATGCCAGAAGTTGAAGTTGTTCCAATTGACACAGCAAAGCTTCGGTCAGGTCAATTCGTTGTTATTCCAGACATTCGATTTGAATTGGCCAAAGCTCAATTGCAGGCTTGTGCTGATACACAACTCCGACTCATTGCTAATTATTTAATGGATTACCCAACTTATGTTATAGAAGTTGGGTATCATCGTGATTGTCGTGGTTCAGAAGCCTCCAGTCGTAATCTAAGTCAAAATAGAGCCGAAGCCATTGTTAATCGCTTAGTAGAAATGGGCGTTGCCAGAGAACGTTTAATTCCTAAAGGCTATGGCGAATCAAAACTCAATGTTTTAGTAAAAGTAGATTCGGTAAGTGGTGATACCATTACTCAAGTATTAAGTTGCGAATACATTAACACGTTTAAAGAGAAAGATCTGAAGAAATTTGAACGTTACCACCAAATGAACAGGAGAGCCGAATTACTCTTAGTTGGACGAGATTATTATCCAAAAGATTAGAAGAAAGCCCGGAGCTCCATTCCACCAGTATGAATGGTAGAATTCCCTTCAGACTTACGACCGTTATAGGTAAAATTCAATTGCAGATTTTTAGCCACTTTACGTTGATAAGTCACTCCCCAAGTGAAGTTATTTCCCGTTTTTAAGCCCTCCAACATTTCAAAAGCCAGAGAAGTATTGGTAGAAGCATTATAGTCGATAATAATGTAGTTAAACTGAGCAGTAAAACTTCCTTTTTGGGCCTGATTTAATCGCATTTCAATTCCAACATCTCGAATAATGGCTTTTTCTCCCAAATCTGAATTATTGGCCTTTTCGGTGTATTTTCCTTTTAAGGCAACCCTGAATTTACTACCGGGTTGATAAGAGAATGTAGGCTCTATTTCAAAATACTCAATGAAGTAGTCCCGACCCGTTGTATAGTCGCTACTGCTCTTTTTACGTCCCAAAATTCCGTTTAACCTCAAGTTGTAATATTTACTCAGATTCCATCGAATTCGACCTTCATGGAAGGTATGCAAACGAGAATCAAATCCGCTGGACAATAGAATTTTTGATCCATTTTCCTGATAGGAATAATTAGCTCCAAAAACAGAATTGGTTTTATTAAAATAAAAGGTATTTCTAAAAGTCGATGAAATAGAAACCAAGTTAGTATCTGAAATCGCATACACAAAAGGATTAAAAGCCTCAAAACCTTCTTCATAATTAGTTTTTCGATTGATTTTATAAATCACTTGATCACTAAAGCGAGAAAGGAATTTAAGCGCTCCCTTTTTAGATCGCCATAAACGCTCAGGACGTAAAAACACTGAGGTTGAAAACTGATTAGAATAAGTTCGGATGTAAGAATTGGTGGGAATAAAAACCCGAATGTACTCACCCTGATCTTGAAAAATCGCGATTTCAAACTCCCCCAAATCCTTCACACCATCTCCATTATAATCATTCCAGGTATAACTTCCCTGACCTGGATTAACTTGCACATAAACGAATTCTCTTTTGAGTTCGAGACCAGATCCCAATTCATAAAATGTTGTTGTTGTCAAAGCCCCTTTCCAGAGTTTTAAACCATGCTCTAAACGGTTCAAAATTGTGTTTTCAGCTTGATTTTGGAACAGATTTGTATCTAAAACGTCTAGTTTACGGTAGTTAAGATTTAATCGAACGGTATGCGCTGGATTTTTTAAGAGTCCTGCAATAAAACCAACGTTTTGAGCTCGTGTTGCTTGTTTAAGGCTCACCGAATCCGAGAACCAGTCATATCTTTCGCGGTAATACAATTCCAGTTGGTTTTTGGTTGAGTCAGCATCCAAAGTTGATACATAAGCTTTCCAATCATAAAAACGGTAAGAAGTTAATTGCAAGGTAGGATCACCACTTATGTAACGACGATTGTCTTCGTGGATATCTTCAAAACCAACTTTAAAAAACTTAATGTCTTGTGAAATGTTGGCCATGTGTCGAAGGAAAGTGGTTTTTTCCAAACCATCCGAACTCAAATAACTGGCATCTAGTTTTGAACGGAACCCTTTTTTCTTCATCCGTAAATTGAGGTTATTTCGGAATCCCGTATAATCATCTCCCCAAATGAAGTTTTGAAAATCATAAGCCAAAGACCCCAATTCCTTTTTCCCCAACTTTAAACCGGCTGTTGAAAGGTATTGATGTCCATTAAAGTTTTGATGGCGAACATTCCAGTCCCTATCAAATTCGGGACTTCTAAACCACTGAATGGGTTGAAAATTATTCCCTTGAAATTCAAAATCAGCCTTTGAACTGAACATCCATTCTTCCTTTTTACCCAATGGATGTTCTGAAATCCACTTCCATTTTAACCCCACCCCTTCATTATCCTGCGCATGCAAATCGGAGAACGTATTCTGATCAAAATTAGAGAGTGCCACCTCAGCCGAAGTTTTTATGCCTTTGCTCAACTTAAACTCAGCTCCCGCCACATACATTTGTTTTTTTTGTGGCGCAACCAGCAAACGAATGGGTTCATAATCACCTTGCGGAACTCCTGCAACAGGAGCCACCCAACGATACACCCTTCCGTTTGAGGTGAATTTGTCAAACACATAATTTCCATTGTTCTCACCAACCAAGGTAAAAGAAGCCTGATAAAGTGCCGAATCGGGATTAACTGTAAACAATAAAACTGAATCATAGCCCATGGTATCAATCAAGGAATACAATACTCGACTGTCGAAAAAACCGACACTATCAATACTATTGGCAAAAGCATCGTTTAAACTATCTCCTGCCGCAGCCAGTATATTTTTTTTCTCATTGGTTAATGTTTGCTGGATGGTTTGGTTTTTAGCATCCTGCTCTGAATAAACATTCACCCAGGCATGGTATCGTTTTCCTTCAAAGTCTCCTTCGTAAGCCACCAGGCTTCTTGCATAATTCAAATCAGAATACTGAAACTCAACAATGATCCTTTTATCCTTTGTGATGAGTTGATTGGCAGTAAACGTAATTTGCGCCGTATTATAGTCAATGATATAATCAAACTCCTGTCCCCTCTTCAACAATTGTCCATCAATCCACACTTTTTCTGTTCCTGCCAAAATCACGATAAAAGTTTCGTTCTCCGCTCCAGTTAAACGATAAGGCCCTTGGTTTCCCTCTACTCCCTGAATGATGTTTCGCGAAAATTTTCCTCTCGAAAAAGCAGCACTAACCTTATGCTTTGCCTGTCCATCAAAGCCCAATAATTCCATTGAATGATTTCCCTCAACCGAAATTCCTTGCGTACGTTTGGCATAATTCAAAAAATAGCCCGTTGGTTTTCGCAGCCAAAAATCTCCTCCAATTACAGCAAAATCATCATTGTACACTTTTAAATATACCTGGTCAAACTCCTGCAATTTTTGGGTATTTCCCTCTGGTTGAAAAGGAATATTGTCGTCTGAAATGGAACCTTTCATGTACAGATTAGGCGCTATTTGGCCATCTAACTGAAGATTTAAAGTCGACTGAAAAGACAAATTTTGCGCATTACCAACTGTCACACCTCTAGAAATACTTCCGTATTTATTGAGTTTGGTTGAACCAAAAAGATCTTTATTTGGATTGCTTTTGGATACCGAATAGATGTATGGGTTAACATCCTTAATGGTATCCGGAATGATGATTTCTTTGGATTTGTGTTTTAAATTCTGACTAAAATCCAGTGGCATGGGATAATAGTTCAACTCCAATTTTTCTCCTTCAATATCACCATCAATTAGTACCCAGGAGTGAATTTTATTCAGCTGATAATAAGATGGAGGCAGAATCTTTCCATCCAACTTAATTTGAAAGCCCGTTTGGTACACAGAAACCGAATCAAAATGAATGGTATCCCGGCTAAAAGAGTAGTTCTTAACCGTTATGTCCTGCGCCATCGAAAACGCCGACACACTAAGGATAACAAAGAGCAATATGAAATTTTTAAGACTGAGCACCTTTAAGCCGAAATCATAAAGATATGGCATCTGCCATGTTTCGGTACTCTATTTACGTGAATATTCTTTGGAAATTGTGAGAAATGGATGATAATTTCGGTTGAATTTGGGCAGCCGGATCTTCCTTAGAAGGAATTCCGACTGCCTAACTCAAACCCTTCTCCTCACATCTGTATAACGAACTATTAAAATTGGTTACAGGGGATTTCTTATTTTTAATGATAAAAACTTTTTTTGGATGTTCTCCACCAAAATAAAATGGGTCAAAATCGCTGAAAATCAAGAAGGTTTAAGACAACAACTTCATTCAAAAAATTGTCAGCCGATTGTAGTCAATAATATTGGCTGTTTGTTGATTTGGCATAAAGAAGCATTCTATTTAGTCAAAAACAAATGTCCACATCAAGGAATTAAATTGACAGGAGCTCATTGCGAAGATGGCTTTATTGTTTGTCCATGGCATCGATATGGTTTTGATTTAAAAACCGGTCGCGGAGCTGGTTTGTACCTTGAAAATTATCCTATTGAAGAAAGAGAAGATGGTTTTTATGCAGGATTTGAGTATTTTTCGTGGTTTGGAGAATAGCCCCTTTAAATTTTAACGTTTTGAGAACATCTCTTTTATTTTTACTCCTAAATAGTACATTCATTATTTCCTGTTCCTCCTCAGAGAAAGAGGCTCATGAATTGGAAGAAGGTGGTGATACATCCCTTAACTTAGTAGAAGGAAATTATAACGTTGCTTTTTTAATCATGGATGGTGTGTACAACACAGAACTAACTGCACCTTATGATATTTTTCATCATACCATTTTTAGAGACAGCATTAAGGCCATGAATGTATTTACCGTGGCCAATACTTTGGATCCTATCACCTCTTTTGAAGGTATTAAATTGCTACCCGATTTCAATTATTTATCAGATGATGTTCCAACCATTGATATTTTAGTTGTTCCATCTGCCGAACATCATTTAGACAGTGATTTGGAAGATGACAAAATGCTGGATTTTGTTCGATCCACCTCAGAAAAAGCTGAATTTGTAATGTCGCACTGTGATGGAGCGTTTGTCCTGGCCCAATCAGGTATTTTGGATGGTCATGAATCCACTACTTTCCCAGGCGATGTCGAAGCTTACAAAGAACGTTTCCCCCATTTAACGGTCCATGATTCGGATAGTTTATTGTTTGTTCACGATGGAAAATTCATTACCTCAGCCGGAGGAGCAAAATCATTTGAAGCCTCATTGTACCTCTGTGAGTTATTATACGGCAAAAAGGTTGCTGATGAAATTGCAGAGGGAATGGTAATCAATTGGGACTTGGGAGAAGTTCCACATTTGAAAGTAGATTAGGTTATATTCTTGTACCTACTCGTTTGGAATAAGTAAAAGCACTATTTACCAGAGACGAAAATCCAGCGATTGATTTTCGATTCGAGAAGTTGGTTTTTGTAGACCATTAGACAAATGATTAACCTCAGCTGAAACAAACTCTTGTAGTTCTGAAAGCCAAATTTCAGCATCACCATTCAAATCGGCTTTTTGGTTCTTAATTCCATTTATTAGACAGTGCGTAAACAATCCGTTACTCCAATTTTCACTTTCCATTGCAAATTCCAGTCCACCAGCCGATGAAATAACAGTAGCACCTGTTCCTTTTCTCAAATCAGTAAAAAGTGTTTTCATAAGCTCGGACGTATTTTGCAATCCTAACTCTCCACCTTTATTTTGAACGGAAGGCCCAACACTTCTAAACACCAAGTCGCCTTCTTCTGCTTGTGTAGTATTATCATCTACAACCACTTCATCCTTATCCACCTCACCACTGTGACAAGTGTCCATCAAAAGAATTTTTTTTTGAGGTTTAATACCATCCAGAATACTTTCCCAAAATTCATACGGAATTCCGTTTTTTGAGGGGTTGGAAAAGTCCATATTATGGGAAGCATAGTAATAGTCAAAACTCTCATCCAGCATTCCATGTCCTGCTATAAATAAAACCACCTGGTCATTAATTGTCGCCTGCTCTAAAAAAGCCCTTATTGAATCCAAACTATCCAACTGAACTTGTTCATCAATAAAATCAAGCGTATAGACATTTTCATATTGTTCACTATTTCCTTTGAAGAGAGAAACAATATCAGCTGCATCTTTTGCTGCATAAGAAAGGTTGTATCGGTTATCGGCATATTCATTTACCCCAACACTTATTAAATACAAGTTTGACTTTGCAATTGAATGTTCCTGATAAATAGAGACTGACTGTTTTAAGCTTTCAGCTCCTGAAGCATTTCTGACTGAAATTTCTATTTGATTTTCGCCCTTAGCTAATGGAATTTCAATCGTACGATCAATCGTTTTTGATTTTTGCTCACTTAGCGATATTCCACTTCTACCATAAACAGCCACCCCATTATTCCAAATATTCAACTGATCAATAGGCTTTTCTATATCATACATTTTGAGATCCAGTTTAATACTTCCTTGATCAGTTTTTGCCGGAATTTTTTCGAGGTTTTCTATTTTGAGGTAAGGAATATCCGATTCCAATTTCAGTATTTCCTCAGAAACTCCTAATTTTTGAAGTCGTTTGTCATAAGCACTCTTAAACGCTTTTATTACCTCTTCATCTTCAAAACCCATGGCTGTTAATACAATATCCGGGCGATTGTATTTTAAATCAATAAAATCAGCTGGCAAGGATTTATCTCCAAAGGAAAAACCAATTTCTGCTACCGCATCTTTAGTTCCATAATAATAATTTGATGGAAGAACAAAAACCCAATCTTTACCTTCATTAAACAAATAAAGCTTTGCAACGAGTTCTCTACTTTGTGTATTCCAAAAATAGACACCCTCATGAGGGAAAGTAACCGCAGCCATTAAATCACCACTTCTGCTAATATCAAAACCTTCAATTCTTCGTTCTTCAGTGGTAAAAACATGCTCAATTTTATTACTTTCTTTACTGTATAAATCGATCATTTCTCTTCCCTGTACAAATAGCTCCTGGGTGTTTTCCTTCCATCTGAATTCATGTGTAAACAAAGTATGATTTACATAATATTTTTCGGGTAAATTCTCACCGTCATATTCTGAAGAACTTATAATAAAATCTCCTTCATCACCATCGAACATAATACCACTAGCCTCTTGTTGATCATCTCTACAATCATAAGGGTAATATTGCTCGTAAGAATGTTCATTCAAGGCTTCGGTAAATGATTCTAACTCCAACATTCTCCAAGGATTTCCTGTTTTCTGATCCATTTGCGCTTTCCTATCGGCATAACCGAAAGCATCCATATAGCTTTGATACTCATTCTTATCAGTAAACGAAACAAAAGGCAATTGTTTAAAGTCAATTTTCACTAATAAGGAATCGGCTTCTTTTCTCCTTTCACCATTATCTATCAGACATTCATTCCGTCCATTTGTTTCATCAAAAAACAGGTAAAAAGATTCCGTGAAATGCGATTCAGACTCAAAATTAGCATCTCTTTTAACCTTCATTTCTTTTAGATCAACGTAAATGATCTGCAATTTTGTAATTTGACTCTCTTCATCCAGATATCTTAATTTACATATTGCTTTATCATCTTCAGTAAAACGTGTATTAAAATATTTGTCGGATTTTTTTATTGAGAGCTCTAGCTGGGTCATGCTACCATCTTCACAGGTATATTTATACAAATAGTGTTTTCCCTTTTCTACCCCGTACGCATATAAGTTCTCGAATATAGGGTCAAAGTGAAAGTCAATTAGTTGAGCATCCATCATAAAAAAAGCAGGATCGGTCTTCGCTATTTTCAGCTTTTCCTTTGAAATAACTGAATGAAAACTATTATCGTTCAAATCCACATAAAAAGGGTAGGCTACATTTCCGTCAAAAGAAGGCCAATTGAACAATTGAGCAAAAGCTTCATCAAACTCATCTTGTGTTAATTTTGGATTCTCCTTCTGCCATTCCAGCCCTACAATATGCCGTAGAAATAGATTATCTGCGACAATACCATATATTCTGTTCTGCTGGGAATCATAATTGAGGTAAGACATACCCTCACCCTCCATTGTGGAGTACCATGAGCTAATCATTTTCGAATTTTCAGCATCTATGCCTTCAGCAATGTATGCCTGATAAGATCCTTTTTTTGACACTTTTCCTTTTAACAAGTCTGTTTTCAAAATGCCGTAGGAAGTAGACTCGGTCATGTCATGCCCCTTCTTTTCCAACTCCTTTTCAAATTTCTCATCCTTCTTTGTTGTTAAAACCAATACTTCATCAGTTTCCTCTTCTACATCAAAATAAATGGTTGTTGCATCCAATTCAGGTGCAGAATAGAGATCTTCAAAGTCACTACTTTCGTGAAAAGTTCCCAAAACATAAGATGGTGTATAGACGGATTCATCATCCGTTTTTTCAAACTTGGTTTGGTACAAAACTCCCACTCCTCTTTGATAGGGAACAGATAAAAAGAAATCATCATTCAAATTAGAGGTCCATTCGTAAGGAGTGCTAACCGCATAATCCGGATCCCCATACAAAACGGGGATTTCATAATACTGTTTATAAACCAAGCCTTTTTTGACGTTTACTTCATAAAAAGTAAAACTAAGCATAGGTGCTTCAGCAAAAGGTTTTGCCACGCACAAGGGTTCATTAACACTTGCCACCACTAAATACTTACCTGAATAGGAGAGTCCCATACTGAGAACGTAAACATCAATATCCTGCAATTTATCCTCACAGATTACCTTTTCACTCTCCAAACTGATAATTTCAAGTCGGTTCTCAGCTCCCAAGGAAGCTAGGTATTTCCCATTATCCGATATAGCTGTTTTATGAAATGAAGTTTGTGGGGGTAAATTCAGTTTTTGAGAAAAAACCGTGCAACTCAACAAAACCAAAAGGGTTAATAGACTATTTTTCTTCATGGTTTAGTTGTTTTGGAGTTTAGTGAAAGCAATTTCACGTTCAATAAAAATCAGGATTTCGGAATCCCACACATGCTTTTTCAGCTCTGATTTAGGAAAAGTTTCTTCGTTTATTGGTAGTCCTGAAGTATAATAAACCTGACGAAAGAAATTGAGATCACCTGTTGTTGAAGCTTCATCCAGTAGTGAAATATCTCCATTTACAACAACATCAGTTTTTGCACCTCTCGACAGAAGGAAATTATAAGTTTCTATATCTCCTTGCAGAACGGCATCAAATATTGGTGTACGCCCAATTGTATCTTTAACATTTATATCTTCAATCTTATTATCTAACAAGTATTCAAGCAAAGGAATATTGCCATTTACTGCTGCATAGTGTAAATACCCTCGGTTGTCATAATCTTTAATTCCAAAATCAGGATTGAGACTGAAGAGAAATTTGATCATTTCCAAATCTTCATTCAGTGCAACGGCGATTAAAGCTGGAGTTCGGCCATAGCAAAGGTCGCATCGTTGATTGATGTCTGCTCCCATTTGATGAAGTTTTCTGACCAATTCAACATTGGAAAGAGAGATGGCAAAAGTGAAGGTTTTATTTAAGAGTGATTGTCGCTCGGCTGATTGATCTAAACGACCTAAAAGAGTATCCATTATTGCATAAGCATCCCTTATCAAGGAAGGATCTTTTGCATCCTGTGCACTTCTAATTCCATTAATAGCATATTCAAAAAGGCTCACTTCAATGGCCTCTTTTGAATGTTTTTTAGAGAGGGATTGATCAACTTTTCTGCTTTTCTTTTGATCAATGTTTCCTCCATCTTTAAAAAATTGGTTTACCGCTTGTAAGTCATGTTGAAGAATGGAATCAAATACGTCTTTTTGGGCCCATATAAATCCGGTACCGAGTAAGAATAGGGTTAATGTTAATTTAGTCATAAGCAAGCCTTTAGTGCCGCCTAATATAATTATTTTAGGATAGTAGTTTTTCTTTTTTTTCAACCATAAAAACTGATTTTAAACGATATAGCCGCTTAGCTCAACTATTATCGGATTTCTCTGAAATCCAAAATACATTTCTTTTGATATCTTTGTCCGCAAGAACATGTTGGGGATGTAGCTCAGCTGGCTAGAGCGTTTGACTGGCAGTCAAGAGGTCGTGGGTTCGACTCCCATCTTCTCCACAAGATTTGGCGAAGGGGTAGTTTTAACTACCCTTTCTTTTTACCCATAACTCTATTCTCTTGAAAGAAATTAGTGTAAAAAAGGAAATTCCAGCTGAAATTCACAGGCTGTTCGACTTTACTCAAGATATTGAGAAGCGATTGCTATGGGATAAACAAACAGAAGAGATACGTTTTATCCGACCTCACATTCGATTGAAAGAAGGAGCTGAGGTTTATGTATTATCAAAAGGCGGTGTGGAATTAGAAACGCGCTATTTGTCTTTTGATCGGCCAAATGAAATTTCGATTGAAATGACGAATCAGGCTGGAGTTTTCAAGACTTTTTACGGAAGATGGGATTACTCATCAACGGAAAAGAACCAGACTATTCTAAAAATAACCTATCGTTTTAAGCTTAAGTTTCCCTACAATCTTCTTTATAATACTGCCAGTAGGAAAATAAATAGAAATATACGAATGAAATTAAAGGGGCTTTATGATTATATCGTAGAGAATCCGATTTAGGGAAGGCGCTCACCCATTTTCCATTTTTCTTCTCTTTTTAGACTTCCATCTTCGTTCCAATGTTTCCAAACTCCATCCTTTTGTCCGGCAACATAATGACCTTCGTAAGCCATAGTACCGTCCTCATAAAAAGCTTGCCACAACCCATCTCTTTTGCCATTTAAATAGGAGCTTTTATATGTTTTAATTGGAATAGGAGCTTTACTCATGTAGCGGTAATGCATCCCTTCCTCATTTCCCATTGCATAGTTTCCTTCTGAAACTAAAACACCATCATCATCCCATTCTTTAAGAAGTCCGTTTGCTAAATCATTAAAAAAGGTGCCTTCTTTAATTAAAACTCCACTCTCATTCCATTTCTTACACAAACCATGCTTTTTACCCAATTTGTAAATCTCATCAAACTCAATGTTTCCATTTTCATAATAAGACTTGCAACGGCCATTCTTATACCCCAATTCGTAGTTATGTTCAAACTGTAATTCTCCGCTGGGATACCAAGCTCGGCACAATCCATCTGGCTTTCCAAACTGACATTGTCCATCGCGTACCATTACTCCTTCTTCAGTCCACCCACGATAAACACCATGAATTTTTCCGTCTTTACAAAAAGCCTCTGTCTCTATTTGACCATTGGGATGGTACTTTCTCAACCAGCCTTCTACTTTCCCTTTTACATAAGTAGCCTCTTCCTTTAAGGTTCCATCTTCATAATAATCCTGTTTGAGACCATCTTGCGCGTAAGATGTCCAGGACAAAATAAAAACCATTAAAATGACAAAGCAATTTCTCATTGTATTTCGAATATAACCATATCCCTACTATTCGACGGAAAAATTGTGGATTGGTGGCCTATGATCAACAAAAAAGGGGCCATTCTTATGAATAACCCCTTTATGAATTAAGACTAATTTAATTACTTCAGTATGGTTACATGTCCTTTGCTGCGATGCTTTTTGTCAGACATTGTTTCACCAAATTCAATAGACCAGATGTAAACACCATCATCTACCAATCCTTTATTTCCATAAGTTCCATCCCAACCATATTCAGCATTATATGATTCAAATACTAACTCTCCCCAACGGTTAAATACTGAGAAGTGATAATCGTAAATGTCATATCCCGAATACATAATAGGCTTAAACTCTTCATTGTATTGATCTCCATCTGGAGTAAATACATTTGGAATGAAGAAAAGCAATACATCATCAATTGTTAGGATTTTACTCACTTCAGCATCACATCCTCCCGGACTATGAGCTGTTAATGTTACAGTATAAGTCACATTTCCTTTCTCAGGATAAGTGTGCGTTGGATCTACTTCTGACGAAGAAGGACTCCAATCTCCAAAATCCCAGGTATAAGCATTAGCATCAGTAGAATGGTTAGTGAATTCTACCTCTGTATCCTGAATCGTTAATTCGGTTGGATTGTAGCTAAAGTCAGCCACCGCTTCAGGGAATACCTCAATCATATCCGTCTCTGTCCAAGAATTGGTACATCCATACATCGTTGTTACCGTTAGGCCAATATCATACAAACCTTCGTTCGTATATTCATGACTTACCTCATCACAAGTAGGCGATACTGAACCATCTCCAAATGTCCACTCACAACTTGCACCTGGTAATCCAGGATAGGAATTCAGAAACTCAGCTCTAAACGGTTCACAACCTGCATATTCAACAGCGCTAAATCCAACTACTGGGATAGGATGAACAGTGATATCAAATAAGACCGGATCACCTACACAACCATTAGCTGTTGGTGTTACCTCAACGGTTACCGTTTCATCAGATGCTGAACCACTAGTGGCAGTAAATGTTCCAACCGTATTTCCAGTTCCTGTCATTCCGAATCCCATATCTGAGCCTGAAACAACATCCCACTCATAAGTGGTTGAGCCGATATCAGAAGTAAAGATTTGTGATACCATATTGTCTCCATCACACACTTCCTCGTCAACCAAATCATCCATCTCCGGCATTTCGTTAATTGTAATAGTAAATGTTGCAGCATCTGTCACACAAGGAGCAACGGCCAATACACTATAAGTAAAGATATAAGCTCCAGCATCCATATCCGACGCATCAAACATTCCAGTAGCAGAATCAAAACTTCCTGACGAAGTTGTCTCATTCCACAGTCCACCGCCATCAGCTGTAGGATCCATTAAGTCTGTTAAGTCAACCATTGTTCCGGCACCATTACAGCTAATATCTAAATTATCTATTCCGGCATTTACTTCTTGTTCTACCGTCACGGTAAAGTTGGCCACATCTGAAGGACATGGAGCAACTCCAGTAACCGTATAAGTGAAGCTATATGCTCCGGCTGCTAAACCATCTGAATCTAAAACTCCTGTTCCGGCTGTGAATGAACCTGAAGCGGTCGTTTCAGCCCAAACTCCTCCTGCACTTGCATCAGCACTTAATGAAGTTGTTAAATCAACTACTGAACCAGCTGTATTACAAATTTCGAGTAGTAAATCATCGTCTCCGGCGTTTACTTCTTGCTGAACCGTTACATCAAATACTGCCTGATCTCCCGGACAAGGTCCAGCAGCAGCAATATCATAAGTAAAAGTGTATGTCCCAGCGGTAAGACCATCTGTATTTAAAACACCTGTAGCTGCGTCGAAAGCTCCCGAAGCTGTTGTTTCAGCCCAACTTCCTCCAGGATCAGCTCCTGACAATAAAGTATTCAGGTCAACCGAAGAACCAGCCGTATTACAAATTTGAGTTGCATTATCAGCTCCGGCATTTGGTAAATTGGTTACCGTTACGTCAAAGGATGCCATATCATCAATACAAGGAGCCGTTCCTGTTACAGAATAAGTAAAGGAATAAACCCCAGCTGTTAATGAAGAAGCATCAAACATTGCTGTTGCAGGAGTAAAAGCTCCCGAAGCTGTTGTTTCTGCCCAGGTTCCACCTGCATCTGCGCCAACCAATAAAGTACTCAAGTTTAATGTTGAACCAGGTGTGTTACACAATGTAGACACATTGTCCGAACCAGCGTCTGGCTGATTTTCAACTGTAATATCAAAAGTAGCGACGTCCGGTATACAAGGTGCGGCAGGGAATACCGTATAAGTAAAGGTATAAACTCCAGCTGCCAAACCATCCGTTACTAAAACTCCTGATGGAGGAGTAAAAGCTCCTGAGGCAGTTGTCTCAGCCCAAGTTCCAAAAGGATCGGCTCCTGAGAGAAGTGTATTCAAATCAATTGACGTTCCGGCCGAATTGCACATGGATGCTGTATTATCAGCACCAGCCTCTAAAGAAGAAGAAACAGAAACGGTAAAATCAGCTACGTCGGTTACACAAGGCGCAATTCCAGTCACTGTATAGGTAAAGGTATATAGTCCTGCTGTTAAACCATCCGTATTCAAAATTCCAGTTACAGGATCAAATGAACCTGAAGCCGATGTCTCGGCCCAAACCCCTCCAGCATCAGCACCAAATAAAAGGGTATTCATATCTACCATCGAACCTGGTAAATCACATGATGTAGTTGCATTATCCAAACCAGCATTTGGTTCGTCCTGAACCGTTACCGTAAAGTCTGCAACGTCTGCTAAACAAGGTGCTGTTCCAGCTACTGTATACGTAAATGTATACACTCCAGCCGCCAGGCCATCCGTATATAAAACTCCGGTGATGGCATCAAATGCTCCTGAAGCTGATGTTTCAGCCCAAGTTCCTCCAGGATCAGCTCCTGAAAGTAACGTTGTTAAATCAACCGAAGTTCCAGCCGAATTACAAATATCTGTTGTGTTATCCAATCCGGCATCCACCTCTTCCTCTACTGTAATTGTAAAGTCAGCTACATCTGTTAAGCAAGGTGCAATTCCAGGAACCGTATAGGTAAAGGTATAAATAGAAGCTGTCAATCCTGAAGCATCAAAGATTCCGGTTGCCGGATCAAATGCTCCTGAGATGGTAGTTTCTGTCCATAATCCTCCAGGATCAGCTCCCGAAAGCATGGTATTTAAGTCGATTGTGGTTCCTGGCGAATTACACAGAGAGGTTACATTATCCAATCCGGCATTTACCTCTGCTTCTACCGTTAAAGTAATCACGGCTGCATCATCCGGACAAGCACCTCCATCTAAGAAATACTCTAGTGTATAGTCACCCGGTGGTAAAGCAGAAATATCAAACGTTCCAGCTGCTGGATCTAAGGTTCCACCCGGTGGAACAGTTGTTTCGGACCAAACACCTCCCGGATCAGCACCAGTAAGCATGGCATCGACATCTAATACTCCAGCTCCACTACAATTGGACTCCGCATAATCTGGTCCGGCGTATACCGTTGTATCAAAAACAATAGTAACAGGAGCATAATCAAAACATCCCCCCGTTGGATTTGCCATCATAACATACACTACATCTCCCGGTTCCATTATCAAATCTGGTAATAAACCAACTACCTGATCAGCACTATCAGGTATGACACTGTAGAAACTGGTTAATACACCCGGAATAGCGTTTAAATCGTTAACGACAAGCGTACTCAGATCAAAAGTTTCACATTGCGGACCAGGATCGATGACCTCAACATCTGGCCCAGGTAAAATGGAAACAACAATATTTTTAGAAATTGGAGTAGACAAGCAAGCGGCCGACGGGGTTCCCGTGACCGTATATTCGGTTTCATTTGGTGGGGAAGCCTCAGTAACTGGTCCTGTAGTTGTGCTCAAACCTGTTGGCGGTGACCAAGTCCAGGTATAATCGTCTGCCCCAGGACCATCAACGGAAATAGAGATTGGATCACCTGCACAGGTATAAGCGGTATCAATAACAGGGTCACATTCATCAATTATTCCACCACTACCTTCGTAAGTAAAATAGTACAAGCTTGAGAAAGCTGCATCCAACGATGCCTCATCCAAAATGATTGCAAAAGAGAAGGTATCAGTTTCTCCGGGTAATAAGGTATACGTCCGGTGTGCTAAAGAAATAGCCTGATCTGCAAAAGCAGTTGAACCTTCTGCAGAAGTAAATCCAATTCCGTTCCAGATATTAGAAGCGTCACGATTAACAAATCCACCATAAGTTACTCTAAAGTCTGGATCAACACCTCCCATTCCCACATAAGAATCCCAAGGTGCTGTTTGTGTGGCTGTAACCAATGAACGGGCACAAGCCGCATCCCATTGGTCAACAATCGTATTTTGAGTTCCGTACCCACCACCAATGGTTACATTATTATCGGGGTCAAAGTTTCGATAATAATATACGTCTGTCATGGTAGCAGCCGTAGTATTGGTGATCATAACCGTTGTGGTGTAAAAAACCTCTGTTACATTCATTTTATACTTTACATCAACGTCCAAACCGGCAACACTTCCTTCCCACAATACGGTAATACAGTCACCATCGACATTGTAAGAAGAAATAGATCCAGGAGTTGTTGAAGCATTGAAATTACAGTTGTTATGATAGTTCACTCCAGCTATTTCAAATCCAAATCCATTTTCGGGAGAACCTGGTGTAAAAAAGTCTCCATCATAGTTCGTCCATGCATCCATTTGAGGATTTGCCACAAATCCGAAATAAACCGGAGAGGCAATAGCCTGATTGGAACGGTTATTTGACCATGCTTGATAAGCAGCTCCTTCATGCCCATTGGTATTGATCCCAACTTCCAGGAAGTTTCCAATCATATAGGCATCTGTCCCAATCATTTGGGCAAAAGAGCCGAACGATAGCAGAAACGCCATCATCCATATAATTCGTTCTTTCTTAATTATTTTCATGAGATTGTGAGTAATAAGGGTAAGTGTTTAGAGTCCACAAAGTGAGTCGAGGTAGTTATTCCACCAGACTATATCTTTAGGCTCAGGGGTTCTTTCGTTGTGGACTTGAAGAATCACACGCTGATTTTCAAAATCAACTGTATAGGTCAGCAAATTGTTAGTGATGTAACCGAATTTGGCTTGTGCAGCTTCATAGTTTTCAAATTCAAAAGGGGCAATATCAATTTTATAATAAGTTTGGATAGGCTGAGTTGCATCCAAACTAACACAAAACGATTCGGTACAATTTGCTACCGGGTAGGATTCGGGGTCCTGCGAGAAGGATATGAGACTTGTGAACAGGAGACAAGTCACCACGTAAAGTTTTTTCATAGGGCAGTTTTAAAAGTAAAAGGGTCTTGCTTACGCTTTGCGCGCAGGGGTTACTATGCGCTCATAGGTTAAACGACTTTAAGTTAGTGAAGGAAGCCTTAAAAAGGTTGCTAATCAAACATTTACTGCGAAAAATTAGATAAATCTACTGAATACATCGATTAATAGAATTAATTAATCGCTCAAAAAAGTAAGACTATGATTTAGAGGCATTTCAGCCTTTTTCAGGCTCTTATTTTCGATCTGTAAGCCCCAATCTAAACGTTAAACGTGATTCAAACGACCAGCCCTCGTTAAACAGTGGATTTGTGTTAGGTCGATCATCATTTATGTTTGAAGGGCCAATTTTAGCCGTTACCTTTTCGCCCATCGTATAAATTCGGTACTTTCTCAAAATAGAATGCCCGGCCTTGAGGTGTAAAACCACGTTTTTGGTAAGATAAAAATCTGAAAAAAGCCAGATGTTGTTATCTGCTTTATCGAGGTACAGGTTGTTTTGTAATTGATAGGACGCATTAACACCAATAAATCTCAGTCCATATCTCATTTTGAACTTTGTTGAAGTCGTATAAACGTACTCCAGATCAATAGGTGCAATTATTCTCAGACGGTGAGATTTTCTAAATTTCCAATCAAACCCAAAAAGAGGAACAAAGAGCGGCCCATAGAATTCCTCATTGTAATAGAGTCCGAACTTCCATGAAAATTCGTCCGATCGGTTTTTGGTATTGAGCACCAGACCTCCCATTTGAAAAGTAGTGTTGAGCGGATTACTGAGGCGATGAGATGAAATTTTGGGAATCACCATAAAGAGACTCCTAAACCCATCATTCCATTTGTGTTGATAGCCCAATTGTAAACTTAGTGAACTGACTACGATTCTCCCCGAATTGGAAGTAAAACGGGAGTGTAAATACTCACTTCCTATGATTAATGCATTTCGTTTATTCAGTTCAACCGGAATCTTTAAATCCGCACCAAAAAGGTCAAAATTAAAGCGATTGCCATCACCGTTTGGCGTTTGGTTTAGTGGTGAGTTACGCCAATAGACATTTACCAGATCAATGTGATCTTGAGCCTGAAGGTTCATGGAAACCAGAAGGATAAGGCAGAATAGTGTCTTTTTCACGAATTGGGAAAGATAGCAAAAATGTTAAATAGTTGTTAAAACAGCTTTTCGCTCCTTTTGTGGCATGGTTATCGTAGTTCACTAAACTGAATTAGACTAATTAATTCATGGATTTTGGGTTAGAGACCGTCCTAAGAAAAGGACGGTCTCTTTTTTTTATTACAAAAAAGATCCCGAACCATCTGGAATGATTCGGGATTGACGGATACACAACCCTATCCGTTTTTTTTATCTATTTAATCAAAGTGTACTCCGCAACCACCGGTGCAGTCAGCATCTCCACCAGCTCCATTACCACTAAATGTATTATTTGCTTCTACTCCACTTGATTCGGTTTGAATCGATCCAGATGTTTTAACTGTAGCAGAACTACTTACAAACATTCCCCAGCTATTTCCATTAGAAACTGTACAATTATCTATTTCAAGAGCTCCATCAAGAAGGTAAATGTTTGAATATTCAAATCCCCAATAAGATCCACCATCAGCGATTTGTGTATAGGCGAATTTGTTATTTGGATTGTTTGAACTAATTCTAATTCCTTCCCAATATCCAGCAGAAGTATATCTACCTTTAATTTCAATAGGGTTAGCTGCAGTTCCAACTGCATTTAAGAAACCTGTTGAGTGAACATAAAAATCAGCACCTGCTTCCATTAAAAAGGTAGCTCCAGGACTCAGTGTCAATCCAGCCTTAACATCTACCCCATGAATTAAATAAGGTGTTGTAGTTGCCGGCCACGTAGCATCCGTTGTAATGTCTCCTTCACGTACATAAATGTAGTCGTTGGTATTAGATGAATTATAGTTTGAATTTGCATCCAAATCCTTGATATGTGTTACTGAAATGTTTAATCCAGTTGTGCTTTGGCTAAAGGTGTTGTTAGAAAAGTTTGGTAGGGTTGAACCGTCTTCGGCATATAAACCAACGTTTACACTGTTTGAAATGGTTGAATTATTCATTTCTAATTTCGCTCCATCTCCTAAGAATACTGCAGCTTCACCCCATCCCCAGTAACCTCCGGCATCTTTCACAGTACAGTGGATAAGCTTGTTGTTTGGGTTATTTGATTTGATTCCGATTCCTTCCCAGAAAGCTGCTGTTTCAGTTTCACCTTTAATAACAATTGGGTTAGAAGCGGTTCCAATAGCTGAGATATACCCAGTTTCCTCAATGGTGATAGACGCTCCGGCTTCCATAATGATAATAGCACCTGCATCAATTGTCAAATTAGAGTTTACACTAATATCATTAGAGATTTTTACCGTTTGATCTTCAATAACGGTTGGAGTGTTAATGTCATCCGTAATTACTAAGGTTACTATATCCTCATCATACTCACATGATCCATCATCTTTTTTTGCTTTTTCCGAATAATTCGTTGCCTTCTCATCAGTACATCCTTTTTTCTTACAAGAAACAACTGCCACAGAAAAGGCGAGCAGAGATAGCATTACAATACGTTTGTTCATTTCTTTTACTTTAAAATTCGTAAAGCAAAATTCCGTTTATAAACAATGTCGTATTACAGGGTTTTCCCTATTTCTTTCTATAAATGCTAATTAATTTTCGACGAGTCCCAATAAAATGGCCTTTTTTACCAAACCCACTACATTTTTGACATCCAGTTTGATAAAGAGGTTACTACGGTGCATTTCAACTGTTTTTTCTGCGATACAGAGTGTTTCAGCAATTTCTTTGGTTGGTTTTTCCTGAATGATTTCTGCCAAAACCTCCTTTTCTCTTTGTGTTAAGACAATTTCTCGTTCCTCTACCTTGTCCTCCATCTTTTCACTTACCTCACGGCTGAAATAGGTTTGACCTGCCGAGATACTTTTAATTCCCTGCAAGATTTCAACTAATGATTCGGACTTTAAAACATAGCCCTCAACTCCCATGTTTATGATTTGCTGTAAAGAGTACTTATCTGAAACGGTAGATAGAACCAAAATTTTGGTTTGTGGGTAATCCCGTTTTAGATCTCGAATGATTTCTTTGGCGTTGATCGTTCCAAATCGAATGTCCAGCAAGAGTAAATCACAGTCATTTTTGTCCAACTCAAAGTAAAGTTGCTGACCATTAATGGCTGTTACCACCTCAGCTTCAGGGAAGTTTGAACCTACCGCTGTTTTTAAGCCATCCAGAATTAATTGGTGATCGTCTGCCAAAAGGATTTTCATGCTTTAAAGTTAAGGCGAATTATCGCCAAAGTCCCCTTTCCGGGCGAACTTTCTACTTCAAAACTTCCGTCCAATTCTTGGATTCTTTCCTCAATACTTTTTAAGCCCTGTTGAAAAGTTGCCGATTTAGCATCAAAACCAATTCCATCATCCTCCACTGAAAGTACAAATTCATCTGCTACCAAAGCGGTTTGAACCATACATGAGCTTGCCTGCGCATGTTTACGAACGTTGTTGATGAGTTCCTGAAAAACACGGTATAAAATCAAAGCCTGCTGCGGGTGAATTTTAGTCTTTTGCCCATTGCGATTATCGCTTAAACTCAACCTTAACTTTTCCGAACTATTCTCTAAGCAATAATGGTGAATCACCTCTACTAAATCTTCCTGCTCAAAATTGTGCGGCAAAAGGTTATGTGATATTCGACGAGTATCTTCATGCAAATTGTTTATTTGCTCAATTACTTTTGAAAAATCCGTGGACTCTTCATCTGCATTTTGAGCCAATTGTAGCTTGATTCCAGTCAAAGCCGAAGCAATCCCGTCATGCAATTCATAAGACAATCTTTTTCTCTCCCGTTCCTCACCCTGAATAGCGTATTGCAATAGTTTTTTCTCTTGCTGTTCTTTAAACCGTAGCATTTTTTGCTTTTGCCTATTGCGATAAAGGAAATAAAGCAATACAATCACAATCAAGGATGCAGAGAGTAAAATGATCCAGGCATTTTGTTTTTGTATTTGGTTCTCTGATTCAGCTACCTCCAATTTTTTCTGTGCCAATTCCTTTTCTTTCTCCTCAGTTTCATATTTGATGAGGATGTCATTAATGATTTTTTTGGTTTCCTCACCGCTTACTTCTATGTATTGATTGTGTGCATCATACAGATGCCCATAAGCCTGCTCAAATTTACCTTGTCCTGCATAGGCATAACCCAGGTTTTTATTGACAGAATAGAGGAGATTATCATTTTTTTGGTCTTTGGTTTCTTCCCATGCTTGCTGTCCATATTCAACAGCTAAATCATAGTTCTCCAGGTGCAAGTGAGCATGTAAAAGTGCCATCTTATTCAGTAAAGCATAATGTGGTTGACGGTATTGGTTACTCAACTCAAGTGACATTTGAAAATGCTCTACCCCAGCAGCATAATTTTCCTTTAATTGTTCCAATTCTCCTTTGGCGTGGTATCCTACAATTAAGCCAATGATATTGTTATACTTTTTTGATAATTCCAATCCCTCTTCGGCTAAAATGGACCCTTGTTCCTGCTCCTCAATTTTAATGGCTGATATAGCTGCTATTCCAGTAATAGAAGGTAAATGAACCGTATCAGCTACAGACTTTAAGTATTGATAAGAAGATTGGGCATACTTATAAGCCGACTCATAATCTCTCAAACTAAAAAAGATATTGGCCACATTATTTTTAATGAGTGCCGACCCCATGTAGTTTTTATGCAACTCCAACAAACGAATGGCCTGATTATAATGCTCAATACAAGTTTTATAATCACCCGAAAAAGCAGCTATCGAGCCTAAAATATTATAGAATTTAGCCAGTTCGGCCTTCATTGAATTTTCACCGTAAAGCTTTAACCCTTCCCGTGCTATTTCCGCAGAGCCCTCAAAATCCCTGGTAACGAAAAGAAATTTGGAATAGTGGTAATAATACGAATCCCAACTCTTTTCAGTAAAGTCCGCACTTTTTTCATCCAAAACTGCTAAAACAGAGTCTTTAGCTTGTGGAGCCGACAATAATTGTTGAAAGTGATTGGCAACATCTGCCGAATCCTGGGCTTGTGTATTCGTCCATTGTCCCAATAAGATGATTAGGAAACAAAAACGATACAACTGCAAAAAATTAGATTTCATATCGTTTTCAAAGACTGATTTGAAAAAGTGAATCAGGACTTTTTATTGAGCACCTTCGCAATTTTGAAATAATCGCTGTCCTTGTTAGGAGCATTTTTGAGTGCTTCTTCCTGGCTAATGCTCACCTCAGCTTTATCTTCTCTCAAAACATTGATTGCATCTGTCATGAAAATAAGTGGCTCTACATCATCAGTATCAACCTCATTTAGCTGATCTACAAACTTTAACACCTTATCCAAATCTCCTTTAATTGCCTCTTTTTCGGTCCCTTCAAAATTGAGACGCGCCAAGTGTGCAATATGATCAACTAACTCATCTGTAATCTCCATCTTAGAGTTTTTCTATATAATCCCCATGTTTTTCCATTAGGGGTTTATTAATTATTTCAAACGTTTTGCTCCGCAAACTTACTAAATCTTTCTTTTCCAAACCCTTTGTTGGAATGGGTTCGTGAACGATTACATGCGATACCCCCGGATGTGCTCGTGCACTTAAAACCGGATCAGTTCCAAACAACTTCCAATTATCCAATAAAGTAATCGGTAAAATAGGCACTCCCAGATCAATTGCCATCTTAAAAGCACCATTTTTAAATTGTGCCATTTTAGGAGCATCAATTGGAATTCCGCCCTCTGGGTAAATTACAATAGACCAGCCATTCATGATCTCCTTTTTTGCCCGAACGATGGAACGCATAGCAGAGTGTCGTTTTTCACGATTAACAGCAATATCTAACTTTCTAAAAAAGATATTGATGACCGGCCATTTAAGCAGTTCGGATTTACCCATAAACAAAAAACGTGTTTTGGGTAAAATGGGATACATAAGGATAATATCCAGGTAAGAAGCATGATTGGCACAAATAACATAAGGCCCTTCTAATTTCTTAGCTCGAATTTCTCTTTTAAGGTAAATGAAGTCCAAAAACAAAATAATTCTCGAAGTCAGAATTTTCAGTTTCCAAACCTTATTGTAGTTTTTTTCATTCAATAACAAGAACCAAAAAACCGGGTAAAGCAAAGTGAGAACCACAAAGAAAATAGCGGCAAAATGCAGCCTATAAAGGATAATAAGTGGCAGTAGTAGTATTCTCACGACCCCAAAAGTAAGAAAATCACCTTATAAACCTTTTTCAATTTAAGGTTTAGCCATAAAAGTTTTAGCGTTGGTAGATTTTGACAAAAAAGGCTTTTTAGGGTCTCTTTTTTTTAATTGAATGCATCTTCTTTCTATTTTTGGGCTGATAAGTAATAATACAGAATGGCTAGAATTTTAACAGGCGTACAAAGTACAGGCGTACCTCATTTAGGAAACATTTTAGGAGCAATAAAACCGGCTATTGAAATGGCAAAAGATCCTAAAAATGAGTCTTTTTTGTTTATCGCAGACATGCACTCACTTACTCAGATTAAAGACAGTGAAACTCTTCGGTCCGGGACTTATGGGGTTGCTGCTACCTGGCTAGCTTGTGGATTAGACACCAGTAAAACCGTATTTTATCGTCAAAGTGACGTTCCTGAAACAGCGGAACTTACCTGGTATTTATCTTGTTTTTTCCCCTATTCTCGTTTGACATTAGCTCATTCATTTAAGGATAAGTCAGAAAGGTTAGATGATGTAAACACAGGTTTATTTACTTACCCGGTTTTAATGGCAGCAGATATTTTATTGTACGACGCCAACTTTGTTCCAGTAGGAAAAGATCAGGAACAACATTTGGAATTTACCAGAGATGTGGCCCGTAGGATGAATAACGAAATGGGAGAAATGCTTGTGATTCCTGAAGCAACTCACAATGAAAGCACGATGAAAGTTCCGGGCACAGATGGTGAAAAAATGTCTAAATCGAGAAACAACTTCATCAACATCTTTTTACCTGAGAAAAAGTTGAAGAAGCAAATCAACAGTATTGTTACTGACAGTCTTGAATTGGAGGCATCTAAAGATCCGGATAGCTGCAATGCTTTTGCCATTTATGCTCTTTTAGCCAACGAAAGTCAAGTAGCTGAAATGAGACAAAACTATGTGAATGGAGGTTGGGGATACGGACACACCAAAAAGGCTATTCTTGAATTGGTATTGGATCAATTTTCAAAGGAACGAGAGGCCTTTGATTATTACATGAATAATTTGGATGAGGTTGACCGGGTATTACTCGAAGGAGCTGAAAAAGCCCGAAAAGTAGCCCACGAAGTATTGGGGAGAGTACGATCTAAATTAGGTTATTAAAAGTTACCGTGTTTTTCAAGTCTAAAGATTCGTTTAAAGAGTACAAAAACGAATTTTTTCTGTTCGAATATCCCTCCTACATGACTTGTCAGTCGAAGGAGGAGGGGTTAATTAGTTTTTTCAAGCGCAGAAAACCAATTGGCGTCATCCGAATGTCCTATTATTCGATTGATCAAGGAACAGAATCTCGTTTGTCCATTCTTAAGGATCGATTACAAAACGCAGAAGAAAACTCATTTGATGAGCCAACTGAATTTAACTTTGGGGAGTTTAAGGGACTTAAGTGGAACGATCGTAAAAACACTAATCCCTTGATTGACGGATTATACTGGGGCAATGGAGGAGTAAACCCCTTATTCAAGAAGAAAATGCCTTCCGATCCAATGGAAGCAGCGATGGTCATCAGCACACTTTCAACCATGCTGATGCACCATTGGGAGTTTGCCTCTGAGCAGGTATTTATCCACTTTAATTACCGAACCTTTTACGGGCAAACTGAAGATTCTATTGCAGCAATGAACAAAGAACTAGCTACAATAGAAAATCAATTAAAAAGAATTCAGCTGATTGATTAAAATTCAATGTCGTGAATTTTGCAGTGAAATGAAGGCGAATTTTCCGTCATGATACACCCACCTAACCAAATTAATCCCGAATCGGCTTTGGCCATTCCCTCCTTGGATGGTTTACCCCAGGCAATTGGAATAATCTCATCAGTATGTCCTTTGGGGCATTGAGGTTCGTCCAAATCAACTGTTGTAGAACAATTGGTAATTTCTATTTCAGAATTGGATAAAGTAGGTTCAGCCGTGCAGGCCAACAAGAAGGTTGAAAAGACAAGAAGATAAACTTTCATGAAATGTATTTTTCTTTGCTACACACCATTCATTAAAATGTTCAGTTTTTTAAGTCCTTCTTTTGGGTAAAAAGAACATAATCTTCGTCATCTAAATAGGCATAACCTACTTTATCCATTGGGATTTTGATTTTTTGCACCTCTGATGAAGGTTGAATTCTGAATTCTTCCTTATCCGTGATGATCCGCAATTCCAACTCAAAATCTGCATTGGTATTAGCCGGATTCCACTGATAATAAATAGTCTGATCTCTCATCCCCTCCAGGTTTGAATAATACCATAGCTCTGGAGCCTCTCTACGGTAAACATATTGGTCAAAAAACCACTGGTAATCGTCTCCCGTTTCTTCATTCACAAGTGCAATAAAATCGGGTGTTGTGACACATTGCTCCCGATATTCCATTGAAAAGCGTTTTAAAATGGAAAAGAAGGTTGAATCATGCTCAATAGTTCGACGAAGCATGTGAAGTACCACTGCCCCTTTGTTGTAAATATCATTGTCTCGAAAGTTCTTATAACTCACGTCCATGGGTCCAACAATGGGCCGTTTGTTTTTGGAGTAAATACGGTTAATTGAATAAGAAGTCTCATACATATAAGAAGCTTCCTTTTTTTCTTCATACAACATCTCTGCATAAGTTGCAAAACCTTCATGAATCCACAAATCTGCCATATCACAACAGGTCACCGCATTGCCCCACCACTCATGTGCCGTTTCATGCAAAATGATGTAATCGTAGCCTGTATATTTTCCATTCTTATACCCATTTCCATAGGCAATAGCCGACTGATGTTCCATTCCCGCATACGGACTTTCAACGAGTCGATACCCATCCTTTGGCCAGGGGTAAGGTCCAAATAAATCCTCAAAGACATATAAAATTTTACGAGCCTGCTTAAAATGTTTCTTTGCCTTTTCCAAATGATGCTCTAAGACATAAAACTCGATTGGAAATTCTTCATATTTGCCCTCATAAGGCAATTCAAATCGCTCAAAATTCCCCAGATAAAAAGTAACATTGTAAGTATTGATGGGATAAGAAGTTCGCCAGGTGTATTTCTTTTTTTCCTCTCCTACTTCCTCTTCTTTCATCAACCGTCCGTTAGATACACACATCAGTGCTTTGGGAACCGTAAATGCTGCCTGAACGCTATCTGGTTTATCCGAAATATGGTCTTTCAAAGGCCACCACACATGGGCACCATCATCTTCACAAGCCACTCCCGAAAATTTACTTCCTTTTTCAGACTTCCAAACCAATCCCCCTTTCCAAGGTGGTTTCTTAGCCTTTTGAGGCTTTCCAAAATAACTCACGGTTACCGACGAGCGCTCTCCTGGTTTTAACTCGTTCTTTAAATCCACAAAAAAGGAATGTTCTACCCTTTGAAAATTCAGCTCATTCCCTTGCTCATCTTTCACCCACAAAATGGCCAGTTCATCATCTAAATCCAACTGCATTTTTTGTGTTGATTCTACAACCTCAAAATGAGTGGTTACTTCACCTCCCACCGTTTTTTTAACCGGATCAATTTCCAAATCCAACTCATAGTATTTAACGTCAAAACAACTACGGTATTCGCCTAAACTTCCAATTAAAGTGTCCTTCAAAGTAAATTCGGGATACTGTCCGGCATTAGAAGATCGTGGTGGTCTGTAAAACTCACAAGCGCTGAATATGACAACTAACAATAAAAAGGTGAGATATCTCATAACGGAAAAATGAACTTCTGTTTCTTAATATTCTTCTAAACTAAAGGTAAGTGGATAATCTCAAAATAAAGCCTGCTTTAACAATAATTTGGTATTTTCAAGGCCGTGAAGAAAAGCCTGCCTTTTTCATATTTCATTTATCTCTTAAGCGGATTGATTTTATTGTCTTCGTGCGGAACTTCGCGATGGAATAATTTCAACCGAAAAAAGCACCTTAATCTCAAATCGTTGGATGAGGTTTATGGAGAACAAAATGAAGAGGTAGCTGATTCTCCTCAGGATGAAACGGTGATTTGGGAAGATCCTACAAGCAATGAGGTTGAAAATACACCAACCGAATCTGCCTCATTCACCACGGAGGAAAGTTGGACAGAACCTCAAGAGACCTTTGAGACCAACATTGAATGGGAGGAGGATATTCAGCCATTGGAAGTTCACGAAACTGTAGCCGAAGATGATCCCAAGAAAAACGAAAATGTCCGAGAGGTAAAAATCAAAGAACTAAGAAAGAAGCTGAAAAAAGATCACCGTTGGAGTTGGGTAAGTTTCATTTTCTTCCTGCTTTTTTTAGCAGCTATTGGTGTTTTATTTTTCATTCTCAATTTGGCCAATCCGGTAGCAGAATTACTCTATGTCCTGTCTATTTTTGGCGGATTGTTCCTCATTGTAGGATCAGTTAGTAGTTTCAGGGCCTTAAAACGAGCCCGGGAATTGCAAAAAATTGCCGAGAAAGAAGAAGACAAGCAATATGCCAGCAAGATGGTTAAGAAGTCCATTACCCTCATTACGCTTTATTTCAGTTTTCCAGTGATTTTGGCTGGACTTCTGTTCTTTTTAGAAGCGTAAACTTCTTTTTCAATACTAACTTTACAGCATTAATACAGTTATGGATTTTAACATACGTGAAATACGAACGAGCGATTTGGATGATTTGGTAAAATATGCCAATAACGCCAATATTGCGGATAACTTAACGGATCGTTTTCCTTATCCCTATAGCCGAAAAGATGGAGAGGAATTTATTGAAATGGTGCAAAACAATACAACCGATCGAATTTTTGCAATTACTACAAACGATCATTTAATTGGTACCATAGGTCTTCATCCGCAAAGTGGCTTGTACATTAAGAATGTTGAATTGGGTTATTGGGTTGCTGAACCTTTTTGGGGAAAAGGAATTGCCACAGGAGCTGTTCGTAAAATACTCGAATATGCCTTTGAGAATTTGGATGTAGACCGGGTTTTTGCAAAAGCATTTGGTTCAAACATTGGTTCACAAAAGGTATTAACCAAAAACGGATTTCGATTAGAGGCTTGTTTTCCAAAAACACTCTTTAAAGACGGAGAGTACTACGATGATATGGTATTTGGATTCCGCCGAGAGCAACTATGAGTCACCATCATTACATATTGCATAAACCTTATGGCTACTTGAGCCAGTTTGAACACAATCACCAAAGGCGGAAGAATAAAAAAATGTTAGGAGAGTTATACGACTTTGCTCCCGGAACCATGTCCATTGGTCGATTGGATGAAAAGTCGGAGGGACTTTTACTGCTAACTACAGATGGTAAAGTGAGCCACCAGGTGAGAGGTAAGGATGTAGAAAAGGAATATTATGTACAGCTTGATGGATTAATTGATGAAGAAGCCCTGGCTAGATTGGCCAATGGCGTTGAAATTGGTTTACCGCGCGGAAGAAAGTATATGACTCTACCTTGTTCGGTAAAAGCGATTGATGATCCTCAATTTCCTGAAAGAAGTCGTAAAATTCGGGACGATCGTCATGGTCCAACTTGTTGGATTTCGATCACCATCACCGAAGGAAAATTCAGACAAGTTCGTAAAATGACTGCCGCTGTCGGATTTCCTACTTTGCGCCTGGTAAGGGTGAGAGTTGGAAAAATTGAGCTCAAAAAGCTAGCAGCAGGCGAAGTGGAAGAAGTTGATTCTCTGATCTAAAGAAAAAAATTACACTTTTTTTCCTTTTTTCATTTCTTTAATAATTTTATATTGTATATATTTGCCCTCGCTTTAAGCAAAATTCCTCCTTAGCTCAGCTGGTTAGAGCATCTGACTGTTAATCAGAGGGTCCTAGGTTCAAGTCCTAGAGGGGGAGCAAGCTACAAAAGCAAAATAAAGTAAAGTCCTGAAAATGAGAGTTTTCAGGACTTTTTTTTTATCCGCACCGAAGCAAAAAAATGCATTATATAGCAATAGTCCGACGGACTTA
>JAKSBJ010000168.1 GCA_022361195.1 Flavobacteriales bacterium | reverse complement strand
TTGTAATTAAAACAGACGGAGATGGATTCGTCATAGCTGTATAAAGTGTAATCCGGATTATTGCGAACATACTCTCGTGCAAGGTCAGCTAAATCAAATTGATGGTCAACAATACGTTCTAGTCCACTAGTTCCAACACTTTTCCACAGTGTCCAAAATTTCAGAGCATCATTTCTTCTACCACACTGCAGCGATGTTTTTCCTAAATTAAATTCATCATGATCGGTTTGATACAGATAGGAAGCATCATTGGAGAATGAGTTATATAAGTGTTCTTTATTTTGGGTAACAATGATAGAGCAAGAGAGTGGTGTTCCAATCATTTTGTGGGCGTTAAAGCTAAAGGAATCAACCAGCTCTATTCCGGCAATTAAATGCTTATATTTTTCACTAAATAGTACTGATCCACAATAGGCTCCGTCTACATGCAACCACATATTATGGGTATCGCATATTTTACGAATTGCTGGAATTGGGTCAAATGCTCCCAATACGGTAGTTCCGGCGGTTAAATTGACCATAATGGGTGAAAAACCATCTTTTATATCAGTAGCAATAATTTGCTCCAATTGTTCTACATCAATTTTCCCATATTTATCGGTTGGAATGTAACGGACTTGATCTCGTCCTATACCAGAAAAAGCGGCGTTTTTTGGAATACTATAATGCGATTCTTTAGAGGTGTAAACGGTTAATTTTTGATGAACACCTTTGTATCTGATATCCTGGTTAAAAGCATCACGAGCCATTACCATTGACATATAATTTGTCATTGAACCTCCAGGGGCAAATGTTCCATCCGAATTTTCGTCCCATCCAATCATCTCGCAAACAGCTTTTAAAACAACTTTCTCAACTCCCACTTGCGGACCAGCAGCTTTATAAGTATACATACTATTGTTTAACACAACAGCCAGTAAGTCTCCTAAAACAGCCTTTTCATTTCGTCCTCCAAATAATTGATTAAAAAATGCATTTGTGGCAGTTCTTGGTGTTTTGAAAACAAGGTCTTTCAGGATGTCTTCAAATTCACTGTCTGGAATTCCATTTTTATCTAATGCCAAATCAAGAGTAGTGTACAAATCGGCTGAGGGAACATGTTCTGCAACAGGCTTGAGTGATTCATCAGTTAACAGTTCTCGTACGATTCGATCAAATTTTTCTAAAGTGTTTTGCATGCAAAGTATTTGGTGTAGCATCTGTTTTTTTTAAAAAACTCAACAAATTTCCCTCAAAAAGACGTTAAAAATGGAGTTTTGTCATAAAATCACTACATTTATATCATGTTTTATTATTACCAAATATAAAGGTAATTTAATTTACTTTCTATAGAAATTACATTACATCATGTCAAAAATTACTTCCATAGATGAACTCATTGAATGTTTTGATGAAGCAGAACCTTCCGAACAGATTAGTGTTCTAAAGCGAATTGATATTCCAACATCAGAATTTGAAAATTTTGCTACATGGAAAGAAAACGGATATACCAGAAATTGTTTAGCCCGGAATGATGATTTTGAGTTTATCTTGATTTGTTGGAGTATAGGAGCAAGGACTCCTATACATGGCCATGCGGGGCAAGACTGTTGGGTTTACCAAGTACAGGGGAATGTCACGGAGAAACGTTTTTCTGAGTCTGATACAGGATTTGATGTTGTTAATGAAGCTGTTTTGACAGAAGGACGAATTACTTACATGCATGACCGAATGGGGTATCACAGCATTGAAAATTTTACGGATAAAATTGCAATGACTTTACACATTTATGCAAGTCCAATTGACCGATGTAAGGTCTATAATGAAGAAAAGTCTCAATTCGAAATCAGAGAATTGGATTATCATAGTATTAAGGGTAAAGAGGTGACCTTAACAGGAAATTGATCCTTCATTTTTAAGAAAGTACTTCGGCTTTTCTCAAAAGGGATTACCAAAGGCCTTGTTGGTCAAAAAAGTCGTATCTGTCAAACAATTTAAGAAGTTAATCAAGTCTTTTCGTTCGCGCTTGTTCAGTTTAAAGGGCTGAATTTTTGGATTTTTGTTGGGATGGGCCTTTCCACCTTTTTCGTAGTGATCAATAACCTCATCCAATGTTGCAATACTTCCATCATGCATATAAGGAGCAGTGAGGGTGATATTGCGAAGTGTCGGCACTTTAAACAATGCTCTGTCCGATTCTAATTCGGTAACTCTTTGCCTGCCTGAGTCGGAATAAACTTCGTATAAACCGTTGTTTTGAGTACTGAAATTAGTAAAGTTAAAACCAGAGTGACATTCGGCGCAATGAAGTTCATTATAAAAGAGATTCATTCCCCTTTTTTCAGAACGATTCATGACTTTCTTTTTTTGATATACCTCTTGGTCAAATTTTGAATTTCCACTGATTAAGGTGCGTTCAAATGCCGAAATAGATCGAGTGATGACATAAGGGTCCGGTGCACGATTGTAAGCAGCAAAACTCATTTTAACATAAGTTGAATCTTGATTGAGTTTTTTTCCAATGTCAACGATGTTAAAGTCAAATTCGGCATGTTCCTGAATGGGGACAAGGATTTGCATTTCCAAGCTTTGCAAAAAGCCATCAAAAAGTACGGTGGGGTTGTAAGCTACGTTGGTCAAAGTGGGGGCATTTCTTCCTGCCAGCCTACCTTCAACTCCTGGGCTAATAGGCACGGTATCAGCAAAAGCAAATTCTTGTTTATGGCACGAAGCACACGAAATTGAACTGTCAACGGATAGGATAGGATCGTAAAATAGCATTCTGCCCAAATCAATTCGTTCTTTCGTCAATTGATTATCATCAGGTACCTTAATATCCGGGAAACCCTGCGGAATTTCTACTTTGTATGGGGTAGTCTCAAAAGCAGAATTATCCTTTAAAACAAAGCTAAATAGCAAGGTTCCGGTAAGGACGAATAGAATTTTAAAGACTGCTTTCACTCATTAAAAATAATGAAGTTTTATGTTATTTAATTTAGGTGTTGATCAATTATTCTTATTCTACAGTACGATCAAATGACCTTTTTTAAGCTTGATAAAATGCTTGAAGTTTCGGAATTTGTTGCTGTCCGAAAGGCTAAAATGTTTTATTATCTCGGAATATGACGAAGGCTGAACAACTAAATAGGCTTTCAATACGTTCTTAAGTTTGACTGAGGTAGATACGGTTATAATTTGGGATTTAAGACCGACTTATTCTATCTTTATTAGTTCTTACAAAAACTAAATAATTTTTTATGAAAAAACTGGTACTAAGTGGTTTATTGGCTGTATGCTTTGTCATGGGGTGGGCACAGACCGATGTAAGCTTAAAAATCAATCATAAACTAGGGACAGAAGATTTTGCTTTAGATGCTGTTGGGACAAATAATTTGGGACAGGAGTTTAAAGCTTCCCGGCTTGAATATTATTTAACACGGGTTACTATTGTTCACGATGGTGGAACCGAAACTGCCGTTCCGGATGAAGTAGTAGCTTTAGTTCGACCTGAGGATGAAATTTCAACGACCATTGATTTGGGGAGTTTTGATGTGACAAGCATTGAAGGCGTTAAATTCCACATTGGTGTTTATGAGCCAATTAATAATGAAGACCCTACTTTGCATCCATCAGGTCATCCTTTAGCGTTACAGTCTCCATCAATGCACTGGGGGTGGACTTCCGGTTACCGTTTTATAGCTTATGAAGGTTATGCCGGAGATGGTTTTTCGCAAAACTTTCAATTGCACGGCTTAGGTAATGAAAACTACTTTGAGGTTGAATCGGATGTTGAAGTAGAAACTGTTGATGGGGCATTAGTCATGAGTTTAAACGGTGATTATGCCGCTGGTTTAAATGATATTGAAGTAGCATCAGGAGTTGTAGCACACGGAACTTTTGGAGATGCAAAAAAGGTATTAGAAAACTGGAGAGATGTGGTTTTTGGACTATATACTGTAGGTATTGACGAAACAGGAGAAGATTTTGACTGGTCAGTTTATCCTAATCCATCACAAGGAGATATTACTGTTACCATTGCTAGCGTAACGGCGATTGATAGGGTAGAAGTTTTAAACCCCTTAGGGGAAAGAGTAATGGAACTGTCTGCTATTGAAAATCAATTTACAATGACATTACCTAATTCGGGTGTTTATTTTGTTTCACTCTTAAATACAGCTGGAGAAACAGTTGTAACGGAACGAGTGGTGATTAAATAAAAAGATTTTCCCATTTAATGGGATAGAGATATTTTGTACGAAAAAAGGCTTTATCAACTGATGAAGCCTTTTTGGTTTTATAACCCCTAATCCTAATAATACGACTAGACTAATAACCAATCGTAAATCGTTTTTGGATAAATTTTGGATTCTCTACTTCGTCTAAAATTCCAACAGCAAAGTCTTCCATAGAAATAGAGCTGTTTCCCTCTGCATCCACTAATAAATTGTCTTCCCCAATTCTAAAATTGTTGGTTCGCTCTCCCTCAAAAATGTAAGCAGATGGTGATACATTGGTCCATTCCAATTCTTTCTCATTCAAGTAAACTTCTTCTAAAGCTGTTCGGTGCGATAGTGCAATGGCTTTATAATCTTGAGGAAAATCAGCTGTATCCACCAACTGTGTAGTTTCATTCACCTTTAAACTTCCGGCACCACCTACAGCTACTAATTTTACTCCGGCTTTTTTTGCCGCACTAATCAAATGTTTACTGGCATCAATCACCAAATCTGTATTATCATGCGGAGGTGCGTACGAACTAATGACTACATCACTTCCTTTAAAAATGGAACTCATTTCTTCCTCTTTAAAGGCATCCGCTTTGAAAAGTTGAACATTATCCAAACCAAAAAAGTCTTTGTCCTTAGAGGTAATCAAGTTTAATTCATGTCCTCTTGAGGCTGCTTCTTGGGTAATTCTACGACCAATATTTCCACTGGCTCCAACTATTGTAATTTTCATATTTTTAATCGTTATTATAATTTGTTAGTACAAACTTAGAGCAGCCGTTTTCTAAAAACATTGAACTAGTTTAAGAAGTTACCTATCCTTCCTGAAAGACATAATACAAATGGAGACCCAAATCCAATTTATTCATGAAGAAGTATTTGTTTTTTTTAGTTCTATTTTCGGTTTATTGCCAGGGACAAAATGTAGTTAAAGGAAAAGTGGTGGATACCAACGGAGAGCCACTTCCATTTGCTAAAGTGTTTTTTCAAACTCAAACAGTTTTTGTTCTTTCAGATTTAAATGGCGATTTTAAGATTCATTCTAAACATAAATTACGTCAGGCAGATACCTTGCAAATTCGTTATATCGGATTTCTTCCAAAAAAGATTGGAATGGAAGGTCAACCAACTCATTTAGGTGAAATTGTTCTGGAACGAGAGGATAATTTACTGGCCGAAGTTTCGGTAACGGCACCACCAACCGTTGATGAGATTCTGGATAAAATGTATGAAAATATTCCACTCAATTACTCAAATGAAACAATACAAATGGAAGGGTTTTATAGGGAAAGTATGAGTGAGGATGGTCGTTTTGTAGAATTAAATGAAAGTGTCGTTGGAATCAACTATCGTGGATATCCTATCAAAGGAAAAAAGTTTGCCCCAATTCCTACAAAGCAATATTCCCAAAATCTTCGGCAATTCCATTTCCGATTTTTAAGAAAAGAAGGGACAATCTTTAAATATGCTGAATTTGTTCCGGCTTATCATACAGATGAAGATCGACTATATTTGATTGAAGGTCGTCAGTCGAACAATCATTCGGTTTATGGAAATTCAACCACTCCATTGGGTGGTCCTAATGATCTCTTAGCGCAAGATAAACTCAAATATAGTCGCGACTTTCTCGATCCTAAAAACAGGAAACGATATGACTTTAAATATAAAGGGAAACAAACCAAAAATGGTGAAGTATGTTATGAAATTGCTTTTAGAGTGATTCCCTATGGAGACATGAGTTTTTTCCAACGTTTTGGTTCTGGTGGAACGAGAAACGGTAAACGAAGTTTTGCCTGTTATAACGGCTTTCTCTACGTTTCGGTGAAAGATTTTGCACTGCTTTCGTTTAAGTGTCAGTACATGACTATCGAAGAGGTAGTGCCAGGATACACTGATCGTTTTGGTGTTCCGAATTTACTTACCATTGAAACTAATTATGCGAAGGGTAAAAATGGAAAATATGTGTTGGATAATGTCAAAGCCAATCAAACAACATATGAAACGATCGACAACAAAACGGTGGTTTACGAATGCGAGAGAATGCTAAATGTTTTTCCTTCTACATCCAATTCTATAATAGGAAAAAGAGAAATTCAATATCTCAATGATGTTAGCATTCGGGACTATATTGATCGGTACAATCTTGACTTTTGGGCCCAATATATAAAAACAGAAAAGTACCCTGAACTGAAGGCTGAGGTTACAAACGATCTCTCTGAAAAAAGAACCTTAGAGGAGCAGTTTTTGGATCAAAACATCACAATTGACGAAATCGAAGTTCCAGTTGTAAATAACTGGTCTGCTAAACTGAATGAATCACATTTTAATCAAGGATATTTTGAGCAGATTAAAGCTGATTACGATGAGGTACTGAATAGCTATGTTGACTTGGAAAATGACTATTGCACGAGTGTTTTTAGCAAGTTGAATGAACATAAGCTCCACTTCAACCTTTTGTTTTGGGGAATGATGGAGGAAAAGGAAGAAAAAGATACCTCAACAGTTGATTATCTTGAATATGAAGGATTAAAACTGCAAATAAAGTCTGATTCTGCTGGAGAAGAGACCATTTATAATTACGATACCGGTGAACGGATCATTAATCTAGACAAACTGGAGGAAGGTAAAGTCAATTTGTCCCTTGGAGAGGCTCATTTTTGCAAGGACAAATTCTTTGCATTGACTTATTCTGAGAAAGGCCAAGTTCATAACCATTTAATTATCCGAAGCATTGAGGGTGATTCTTTGGTGATAGAAAAAAACTACGTCAAGAGTTACCACTGGATAAGTGATTCATTGATTGCCTATACTTTTTGTGATTCAACCTATCGTCCGTTTCAGCTAAGAACCATCAATGTTTACAATGGACAAGAGAAGTTGATTTACGATTTAAAGGATTCTACCTTTTCACTTTCCATGCAAAAACACGATTCAGCCATATTGCTGTCTGAGAAAAGCAGAGATGAAAGTTATATTCACGAATTTCAACCATCAAAAGGTACTTTTTCTACCCTTTTAAAAAAGGAAAAAGAAGTACATAAGGTGATCTTTTACCATCAAAACGATTCGGTTGTTTATGCGGAAATAGGAGCTCAAAATAGAATTCTGTTAAGTACGGATCATCTTACCTCTGGTAAAGGGAAAGAACTATATCAAACATCATCAGCTATTGAAGATTTAAAGTTGACCAAAGACTTTATGGTTTTCACAGAATATGAAAAAGGAAGTTTTGCGGTAAAGAAGATCGAGAAATCGACGGGAAAGGTAAGTTTGCTAAAAGATCTTCCAGGCTATAGCTATATTACGTTAGATTCGGTAGAACAAGGCTCAAATACCATTGTTATTTCGGTACAATCAGCCATTAGCCCGGTAAAGCGAAGCAGAGTGAATCTTTTGACCAATCAAGGAGAGGCTTTAGGTGATAACGAAGTGATTTCGGAGTTTAACGCAGATAACTATCATTATGAATATTTGATGGTGAAAACGGACGGAGGAGTGTCTGTACCAGCAACCATTTTATACCATTATAACTATAAAGACAGTATCAAAGGCATGTTGGTTAATGGGTATGGAGCTTATGGGGCAAGAAATTATCCCTCTTTTAAACCGCAAGACTTAATTTATGCCAACAGCGGACTTTGTGTAGTTTATGTTTTTCCACGGGGGAGCTCAGAGAAAGGGTTGGACTGGTATCACGATGGAAAGCTATTGAAGAAGCAAAATTCTTTTGATGATTTTATTGGTTGCACAAAAGCGCTAAAAGAAAAGTATAAGTTGAATTCGCTGCAACTAATTGGACGTGGGGGAAGTGCGGGAGGACTTTTACTGGCGGGGGTTGTAAATCAGGAAGCAGACTTATTTGGAGGAGTGATATTAGATCGACCGGCCATTGATGTATTGGGTTTTATGTCTAATCCAAGTCTTCCACTAACAACAGGTGAGTACACTGAATGGGGAGATGTTACCGATTCTGTTTATTACCAATACATTCAATCATACAGCCCATTACAAAACATAAAAAAACAAGACTACCCAAATCTCTTGGTATTAGGGAAATATCATGATACCAATACGCCTTATTGGGACATTGCTAAGGCAGTAATAAAGTATCGCGAATCCGCCACGAACAATGCTTTAATTCTATTTTCTACTGATATGGAAGCGGGACATTTTGGGAATGAAAATTTTGAAGTTGAGGTGGGCTACCAGGCAGATGCTTATGCTTTTGTGATGTATGTGCTGGATAAAGCGAAAAAGGAATAGAAAGTGTAGCTTTAAGGGAATTTAGCGCTTTTATGTCCTCTAACGAAAAAGAAATTCTAATCTCAACCAAGGCCTTTGATGCTTTTCAGCTCAACCATGAAATAAAGATCATCGAGAAAAATCGTGCATACAGATCTGTAGCTTTGATCATGATCTTAGTAGGAATTCTTTGTATTCCGTTTAGCCTTTTGATGGAGGCGAATCCCATTAAGAAGACCATTGTCGCTATATTGGAATACACCTTGTGGTATGGAGGAATAGTAGTTTTAGTAGCAGGTATTATTTACTTGCTTATCTCGTTGAATCTTTTCAAAGCAAGGCAAGTTTTGTTCGATATCCAAAAAAGCGAACTTCAAATTAGAGGAAGGTCTATAGCGTTTAGCGAAATCAAGAATTTACGTTGTGTGGAGCATAGATTACTGGGCCAAAATGTTGTGAAAATTCGTTTCCATAACAATGGTCTCCCCTCTCCACTCATTCTGGCACCAATCGTTAATCCAGAAAATCCAGAGGAGATTAAATCTTTTGTGGAGAAGTTAAATGCTATTATTTCAGGCGGAGATTAAAACGGCATCCAATCTGCATCTACCGTTGCCTTAAATAGCCTTGAATTAGGTTCAATATTCACTTCAGCCAAACTTGAGTCTAAGGATAAAAGTTGTTCCATAGAAATAATCATTGCATTTTCACTGCTTACTTCTTTGGTTCCGGTAACCTGAATATCTCCTTCAGAGTCCATTAGAATGTAATGAATGTTTGCACCATTTTGTCCAACCTCTGTTGTTGTGAAAACTCTTTGGTTGGAAGGTAATTCTTTTAAAATCATGCATTAAAAGTAAAAGAATTCCCATATATCAACTGATATTGCATCGATTAAAATTCCTGTTTGAATTGATTGTTGATGAGGTTTAAAAAATTAAAGAACTACTATTTAATGGTATCTCAATAGGATTTATCCAAAAGGATTTGATGTTAGAATTATGAGTTGCCCAAAGCAGGAAGGAGGTCACGATTTTATTTTCTTTATGTCTTTCGGTTTTAGTGGATAATGAGTACAATTGTATCGCCAATATTTAGGCCTTCTAAAATTTCTTATGCTCATTTTCTCCAAATCGCTATTCAGAAAAAAACTATTGATAGTCATTCTCCTAATCAATGCATTTCAGGGGTACGGTCAGGAAATGACGGAGGAGGATATGTTGATAGGGGAGTATGATTTAGCTAAAGAAGAAAATGATTTTGATGCACAGGTGAGTGCACTGCATAACATGGCTAGTTACTATTGTAATGTAGGTGATTATCGAATTTCTGAACTGTATTTTAAGCAAGCCCTAGCGCTTAGCTTACAACGTAAAATTCACCATCGAATTCCACGATTATTAAATGATGCCGTGCTGCTTCAGGAAATTGTGGGGGAATATCAAAAGGCACTTCAACTTAGTTTTTTAGCTTATGATTTGGCTCTTCAATTAAAAGATGATGAAGAGGCTTGTGCAGCATTGGCAAATACCGCAAATGTTTTTTTGGCAACAGGAAATTTTTCAAAAGCCGAGGAATATATTGATATGGCCATTGAGGCAGATTATCAATCTCAGTTTCTTGTTTCTAATATGATGACCAAAGCATACATTATGACCACAATAGGGGAGGTTGATGAGGCATTGAAATCAATGGATAAAGCGCTTCATTATTGTGAAAAAGAAAATGATGAATACGAACTGGTTTCAGTTTATGTGGGTTATGGTAACATTCTCAGCGAAGCAGGAAGACATAAACGCTCTTTAGATTTTCATAGAAAAGCATATTCTTCGGTGAAGGACCTGGAAAGTCCTCAATTCTTGGCGTTAGTAACTTTAAATATGACGACGCAGTTTCTGGAACTTGGAGCATACGATTCTGCAGCTATCTATGCTGATCGGGGATTACTGCTTTCTCAGGAAATAGATAATCCTGTTTACAGTATGGATTTTTATGAAATGAAAGCGGATATACTTTATAATAAAGGGGATAATAAAGCTGCTTACGACTACTTAAGAAAATATATTGCCTCCTATACAGAGATGATCAATACCGAAAATATTTCGACAATTGAGAATATGGAGTCTCTGCACAAATTGCAACTCAAGGACAAAGACATCCTCCTCAAGGATAAAGAAATTAAGTTGTTAAAGATAGATAGAGAGGTTGGATCTCTCAAGATATATGCACTTGCGGGTTGTGTGTTTTTTCTTTTGATATTCTTCATTTTGGTTTACAGAAGCCAAAAGAAAAAGCGTGAGCAGGAAAGACGCTTGGAAGAAGCGAAGATTCAATTAACACAGTCCGAATTGGAGAGAATGAACTTGAAGGAACAGCAGTTAATTGCTGAGCTTGAGTACAAAAATGCTGAACTTAAAAATCTGGCTCAAAATATTGTACAAACTAGTGATTTGCTCGATAATTTAAGAAATGAATTAAAATCTGGGGGAACAACAAAATCAAATAAGCTGATACAACTTATCAGCGTGGGGATGCATACCAATAAAGAAGAATTTGAGCAAAAAGTTGATCATATCCACTCCTTATTTTACAAAAATATAAAGGACCAGTTTCCTGATTTACGTGAAAATGATCTTAGACTATTATCCTTAATAAGGGCGAATATGTCATCGAAGGATATTGCAATTCTGTTAAGTATTAATCCTAAGAGTGTTGATATGGCCCGGTATCGATTAAGAAAAAAAATGAATCTTGAGAAGGAAGTCAACCTAATGGAGTTTTTGTTAAAGTTTTAAAAACGACAGCTTTAACTTTTTTGGCGTAAAAAAAGATATCTACATCATCTCTACAACCATTCTTTAACCCACTCTGGTGCTCTAATTTTGGGTTTTCGTGACGACTAAAATTAAGCACATGAATTTCAAGAAAACGACATTTCTTTTACTTTTTTTTATTGCCGGAATTGCCTATGGACAAAACTTTGAATGGGCGGTTTCAAATACAGGAGCATCAAACAATGAAAGTTTTGATGTTAAAACGGATGGTTTGGGTAATGTATATACTGTGGGGCAATTTTCTGGTACGGTTGATTTTGATCCGGGACCTGGAACATTTAATTTGACGAGTTCAAATGAAGCCGGATTTGTTCAGAAACTTGATCCAGATGGAAATTTACTTTGGGTAAAACATTTCGAGCAAATTTCGGTGGCAAATTCTAATTGTCAGTCAATAGAAATTGATGCCAGTAATGATTTATTCGTAGTAGGATGGTTTCAGGGAGATGTTGATTTTGACCCTAGTGCTTCTGTTGCCTCTATGTCTCCGGTTGGAATAGATCAATTCATCGTTAAAATGGATGCGTCTGGGAATTATTTATGGTCAAAACAATACGATGCTGGAACGGGATATGAAAATTTTAAGGAAACGACGATCGATTCGGACGGAAATCTTTTGCTATGCGGTCGTTTTTCTTCATTGACTGATTTTAATCCAGGACTTGGGGTTAATGATTTAACTCCGGTTGCAGCCTATGATGGATATTTATTAAAGCTGGATAATGATGGGAATTTTGTTTGGGTAAAACAATTGGAAGGCTCATCTACTGTTTATCCCTTTTCATTGGATGTTGACGATTTAGGTGAGGTGTATGCTACAGGATATTTTATCTCTGATATAGATATGGATCCCGGTGTAGGAACCTCTACATCTATCGCAGCGGGAGCAAAGGATTTGTTTATGGTGAAGCTCGATGCTAATGGAGATTTTTTATGGGGATTTGCAACAGGTAGTTCTGTTGATGATGGAGGAGTTGATGTTCATATTGATGCTGATGGGAATCCCATTTTTGCCGGATATCATTACGCATCATTGGATATAGAACCCGGATTTGGGCTTACAACTCTTACCGGAACCGGTGGATTCATTGTTAAAATGGATCCTTCGGGAAATTTGATTTGGGCTGATCAATTTGAAAGTGGACTATCAAAATCTTATTCGGTTACGACTAATACCTCCGGAAATATATTCGCCACGGGTACATTTAGCGGTAGTGGAGACTTTGATCCCGGTGCTTCAACTCTGACTTTAAGTTCAAATGGACTCAGTGATATTTTTATTTTGAAATTAGATTTGAATGGAAATCTTGTTTGGGCAGAGAATATGGGTGAAACTTCTAATGATAGAGGTGAAGCAATAGTAGGCGATAATATGGATAACATTTATTCAACCGGAAGTTTCAGAAACACGGTTGATTTTGATCTTACCTCCGGAGTACTAAATTTAGTTGCAAATGGTACAGATGTTTATGTCCATAAACTAGGACCTTGTACTTCAACGAGTATTACAGCTGACCTTGCTTCATTACCAGATCTCACTGATGAATGTTCGGTTTCAATGCCTGTACCTCCAACCGCTACAACGGATTGTGGAGTTGTTTTTGATGGGACTCCAAATGTCGTTTTCCCAATTTCCACTCCAGGAACCACACTAGTTACCTGGACCTATGACGATGGTAACGGAAATAGTACAACTCAAACCCAAAATGTGATAATTAATGATGTAACTGCTCCAGTGCCGGATAGTCCATCTTTATCAACTGTAAGTGCTGAATGTTCAGTAACTTCTTTGTCTTCTCCCACAGCCACGGACAATTGTGGTGGTTTGGTGACAGTAAGTAATGATGCTGTATTGCCAATTACCACTCCTGGAACTACTGTTGTTACCTGGACCTATGAAGATGCCAACGGAAACAGTAGCACGCAAACTCAAAATGTAGTGATCAATGATGTAACTGCTCCAGTTCCAAGCAGCCCTTCATTATCAACCGTAAACGCAGAATGCTCCGTAACTTCTTTAGTCTCTCCATCGGCAACTGATAATTGTGGTGGTTTAGTAACAGTGAGTAATGATGCTACATTCCCAATAACTACTCCGGGAACTACTGTTGTTACCTGGACTTATGCAGATGCGAATGGGAATAGTACAACTCAAACGCAAAACGTCGTAATCAATGATGTAACTGCTCCCGTACCAGATAGCCCGTCTTTATCAACAGTAAATGCAGAATGTTCAGTTACTTCATTAGTCGCTCCTACAGCTACTGACAATTGTGGTGGTTTAGTGACGGTAAGTAATGATGCTGTATTGCCAATTACCACTCCTGGAACTACTGTTGTTACCTGGACCTATGAAGATGCCAACGGAAACAGTAGCACGCAAACTCAA
>JAKSBJ010000170.1 GCA_022361195.1 Flavobacteriales bacterium | reverse complement strand
AATCTTGGCAGATGCCTCTCTACCAATTCCATTGTCCTTAACCCGAATGATTAACTCACCGTTTGTTTTGTGAAAACCAACATATAATTTTCGTTCACCACTTTGGTGTAATAAACCATGTTTTATGGCATTTTCTACAAAGGGCTGAACCAGCATTGCAGGCATTTTAACAAAAGCTGGATCAATTTCAGGATCGACATCTAACTCATAGGTTAAGGTTTCCTCAAAACGGACTTTTTCCAATTCGAGATACATCTCTAAGGTCTCGATTTCCTCTTCCAGCAACAATTCTTCTTCCTGACTGTGATTTAGGTATTTCCTCATTAAATCAGCAAAAAGGCCCAAGTAATTCCCTGCTAATTCTTTACGGTTATTCATGATATAATCCTGTACCGAATTAAGCGCATTAAAAACAAAATGTGGATTCATTTGTGAACGTAATGCAGTGAGTTGAGAGGCGGAAAGTTGTTTTTCTATTTCACTCTTTGCAGACAGGAGTTTGTTTTGACGTTGAATGATTCTGATTCGGATAATAAAAATGGTCGAAACAACTAATACGATAAACAAAATGATGAGTATGTAAAAAGAGGTTTTACGGTAGAATGGCTCGGCTACTGAAAAATTGATCTTTTTTGGAGCACTCTCTACCCCATCTTCATTCACTGCCTTGAGTTCAAACACATATTCACCTGGCGGAACCGAAGGGTAACGAGCAAAATTAATTTCAGAAGGGTGTGTAGTCCAGCTAGAATCAATACCCGACATTTTATATTTAAACTGAAAGTTTCCTCTACTCCTGTGACTGACAGCTCCAAAATAGATCACAAAGTTATTTTGGTCGTGCTCTAACTCAAAGGCAGCTTGTAGAGGCATTTCTTTACTATTAATGGTCATTCCATTGATTTGAACCAAAGGTGGCACCTCGTTGATTTGAGAGTGAGAAGCTGCGAAACAAGAAAGTCCCTTTTTGGTTGCCGCATAAACGGTTCCCTCATAAATACAAATTGTCCTTACCTGATTAGACAATAAACCATCACATTCGTCAATTCTCTCAACCGCCAATGATTTCTTATTTACCTTAAAAACGCCACTATAGCTCCCACAAAACAAATAATCGCCCCACTCATCCAACGCATTAACTGAAGCGTTTAAACTCAATAAATAATTAACCTTACCATTTCTATATTTAAATAACTTTCCTTCCGTATCCGCAATCCACAGCACTCCTTCATCTCCTAAAAGAATATCTCGGGCAATAATTGGTTTTCCTTCATACTCAACTCTTGTTTCACGACGATCTGCATACACAAATAATCCATCAGAAAAGCAGACGTATAAGCAATTATTCTCTTTATCGTAACGATTTTTAAACGAGCGGACCGGGCGAATAGATTGGAAATAAAGCCCCTGATATTTAGTCTTTAACTTTATAGGATCAGGTAAAAACGATACTACCGTATCTAAAGGATGCAGTGAACGAATTCCTAATTGAGCTGTTTGACTAAAAAAAGCCGCATGAGGGCGAATAAAACTGACAGATTTAGCATTTAAACCAAAACTATTTTTGACAATGGTTCTGCTCCCTACATCAAACCCTAAAGGAGAATTACTGACGCCAATAATCCCACTAGCTGGTATATAATAAGGATGCTCTACCGTCATCTCAAAATCACCTATTTTTTCGAATGTTGGATCGATTTGATAGATTTTACCGTCGCTTGTAAAAGCAAGTAATCCCACCTCGGGGACTTCTAAAAAGTACTTTACCCTTCCCTCGGTCTTGATGTATTGCATTTGCAAATCGGGAATTATGAAAATTCCGTCGCTGAGCGTTGAAACCCAAATGTTTCCCTCCCGGTCTTTCATAATGTCGGAAACGTACATGCCGTGAAACATTCTATTTGGTGATCTACGTACATCTCCTTCGTTAATAATGGACACTCCTCCTTTGTAAGACATCAGCATAGAATTTGTTCCTTCTATCTCAATAAAATCGGTCATTTCGAAATTATCCTCGAAGATTCTTCTACTAAATGAATTCGTTTCATAATCGTAAATACTAAGGGCCAATTGCGATTCATTTTTCAGGATAATTCCAAAATCGTTATTCTTGATCCATGGATTTTTACTCCATCCTTTTTCGTACTCTTTCAAAATAGTACTTGTGTGTTCGGTGACATCCCATTTATAAATCTTCACATGATCAAAAAGGAAGAGGAAAGAATCTTTTGCTCCCAGAATTATTGAGGGATCATGCAACAAGGTATCTCCGTCCACAACCCTATCCAGACCCTCAATTGATCGAGGGTTAAAATGATGTTTTATGATTTCTTCTTTGCCAAACTCCTTCTCTACCAAACCATATTCCGACCCAACAAAAACCCGAGGAAAAAAGGCAACATTGTATAAAAAATCACTCCGAAAATAATCCTTGAAGTCTCCAAAAAGAAGCAGTTCATCTCCCGCTACATAAAATACCTGCCCAGCAAAATTCTGGCACCAAATTCGACCTTCTTTATCTTTCTTGATACGGGAATAATCTTGCGCGTACTGGTTGTTGACAAAATGCTTAAACGAGCTTCCATCATAACGATAAAGACCGTCCTGTGTTGACATCCAAATATTGGCCGAATCATCTTCAAACAAATCATAGGTTCCATCAGCCTCAAAACGTTCTTCATCATTAAAACTGTAGGATGCAGGCAATTGCCCAAACAAATGAAAAGTAGGAATTGCAAGTAAAAACAGGAAGAAAAAAACGGTTTTTTTCACGCTTTAAATATACACAGCTTTGTTTACCATCGATAAATATCTATTAACGGCTCACAACATTAGATGATATACAAGCTCCGAAAAGATCTTGACCTCCCTATACATTTATTGGCGCAGTAGATATGTTTAATTATCATAAATAGAGATAATCACTACCTTTGAAGCCTAGCTATAAAATCGTTTTTTTGTAGAAAGCTGAGATAAAGATGAGATTTTACCTTTCAACCTTATTATTCCTTACCCTCGTAGCCTGCAGCGAAGCAAGCGACAATGAAAATGTTATTGAAGAGCCGGAAGTAGATGAAAACTACTGTAGTTGTTCAGAGTTAGTATTTGACGAACCTTATAACCGTTTTTATTTAACCGAACGTAAAAAACCTTTTACCGGAGTTTGCGAGGAGTATTATGATAATGGTCAGTTGAGCTTGAAAAAAGAATTTAAGGATGGGAAAAACCATGGTATGGCTGTCTCTTATTATGAAAATGGTCAAATAAAAGAGCAAAAGGAATTTGACACCAATTTTCAGGTAGGTGAGCAAATCAATTATACTCCCGATGGAGACATCACCTATCATGCCCTTTACAAAAGAGGAAAACAAACAGAGATCCTGGTTATAAAACCAAAATAGGTAGACCTCTGTTTGAGGAGGTTTCTTTAATGAATTAGCTGGATTTTTTGATATTGCTTATTTCCTTCCTGACTTATTTCCAAGAGGTAAATTCCATTGCTTAAATTCAATTGCAGATCAGCAGATGTGGTGTGATTCCCCAAATCTTCAATTAACTTTCCTTCCAAGCTAAATACTTTCAAGCCAAAATACCCATCCATCTTAACCGTAAAATGCCCTTGCGTTGGATTTGGATAAACCAGAACTTCTTTGGCCATTTTGTCCTCAGCAATACTTGCCGTAAACAGATGATCACAACTTTCAATGTGTAGATCGTAATAGTCCTGAATTTCGTCTGAAATAGTTTTTAAAGTTGTGACATTTTCCAGATTATTTCCCTCTCTGGAATAAACAAAAGCCATGTCGTAACACAACACATCTCCTGGGTTAAATAAAACAGGATTGGATGCAGCTAGCAGCTTTCGATCTCCTCCCGACGGATCACTACTAACAGTCTCTGCCCATCCAGTCATCGCTTCGGCATCTCCGGTATAAACGTACTTGGTAGGATAACCGTCAGGTGTAAAACCAATTAAACCATCATTATGAAGTGGTGCTCCATTTTTCCAAACTGCCTTCAAATAGTTATAATAATCGGTTGGAATTCCTGGTGACCCTGTTAATCCACTTGAAGATAAATAGTGCATAGAAACATCTAAAGGCTGATTCAAAAATCGAACTCCAAAAGCTGGTGGATTTTCTTCATATCCGCCCAAATCACCTGAAATACCGCCAAAGTCAATATTTATGCTGTTGTAGGCATACACCAAATTACGGGTCGAATCTGTTCCGATAAAGTCATTCTCCGGATATCCAATATCAAAATCTAAAAAGGAACCAAAAATGAAATCATAATAAGCCATTTCACTTCTGTTGTACACTTTTGTATTTAGAAAAGTAGTGTTATCGAGATGGTCCATACTCTCAAATTGATAAAACATTAAATGAACCTCAACTCCCAATTGCAAGCCACCACTATTTTCATGAATACCCCGTGCATCATTGATAATAATGTAAACTGCTTCATCACCTTTTATCAATGGATAATCTCCATTTTCTGGATCATAAACATCATTTTCATTCACATCTTCATAAGGAGCTAATTGTTCAGCCACACCCTCTGATGGATCTCCATTTCCAGGCCAATTGGCAATAGAAGCTGGAACAACATATCCTCCCGAACTGTAGTTAGCAATATGGTCATCAATCTCCGATTGTGCTACATTCCAAATTGCCGATCCAAAATTGGTAGTATAATAATCTGATTCATAATCATCAGCCACCGGTCCTGCAAAATAATCCAATGCATCTTCGTATTCATTACAAGCCGTGTACAGCTGCCCTCCAAGGTCACGACCTCCAAGCCATAGCCCCATAGAATAAGCTGTATGATCGCCTCCTCCTTTTGGAATTTCATAGCCATGTTCCGAAAAAAGGGGATCGTTAAAAAACACCCCGTTATCGCTGAGGAAAATACTTGCATTGTTCCGGTCTAAATTGACGGTGGTTTGACTAATTGCCGAAAAAGGTACTGCAGCCAACAGTAAAGCAAAAATGTTTTTCATGTTGTGTGTTTTGAGTTTATGCATCCAAGATAGAACTTAAGTCAAGGCTTTAAAACCTTGAAAAAGACAGAAAAAAGGAAATTTATACCGATCAAAAAAAATCGATCTTCTCCTAAGAGAAGACCGACTACTTAACCTTAAAAATGAATCGTGTTTGGGCTTTTAAATACTCTATTATCGTTGAATTTGAATTTTCTTTAGCTGACGGCCTAAATCACTGTTTAATTCAAGTAGATAAATGCCATTAGCTAAATTCAAATCAATTGTCGTTGTTCCGTTATGTGTCCCTAAATTCTGGATTAGTTGACCGTCCATTGCATAAAGTTGCAATTGGTAAGTTCCATCAGCGACTACATTAAGGTTGTTAGTTGCTGGATTTGGATAAACGCTGAAATCAGCCATTTCCTTTTCCTCAACTCCAACAAAAATGTTGCTGCAAGGTTGAATGTCCGAATCGTAAAAGTCTTGTACAAAATCTGCTACATTTTTTAAATCCTCAGCATTTTCGAGATTTGTTTCCCCATTTCGAGAATAAATAAAAGCTACATCACTACACAAATAGTCACCAGCTGCCAGACTAACTCCTTCTTTGGACATTACCATTCTTCGATCCCCAGAATCATTTCCAGCCGAAATTTCTGACCAACCATCCCCAGTGCTAGGATTTCCACTAAACATAAAATCAGTCTCTGTCATAGTTGTTGCTGCCGTATAACCGTCTCCACCATAAAGCAAGGGTGCTCCATTTAACCATGTCGCATGCAAGTAGTTGTTATAATCAACAGCCGTATTAGGATCTCCATTGGCTCCCGTACTATTATTATAATACATTGCTGAAGCTAACTCATGATTGAGGTACATAGCCCCAAAAGCTGGTGGATTTTCGCCATAACCTTCCGCATCCAAATTGGATCCATTATATACGTACATCAAGTTTCTCGTT
>JAKSBJ010000270.1 GCA_022361195.1 Flavobacteriales bacterium | reverse complement strand
TGCTTTTTTAAAACTTGCATGGCAAAATAAAAAATAGCCGGTTTTATATAAAAAATAGGAACTTGATTCGGTCCTTTTCTATTGATTCCGCTACGAAGACTCTTATAAAAGATTTCAATTGCCCCAAACAATTGTAATTCATGATGCCAATCTTCAAACAAACCATTCCTTCTTCTCCAAAGATTCGAGGGTATTTGAGATGTGTCAATGTCAAAGCTAAGATCAAAATCAGTGCTTTCAAAGGGGTGATTTTCTAATGAATAAGAACCAAAGCCTTTGGATTGACGCATTCCAAAATTAGTTCCCAATAAAAACTGACCAAAGTAAGAATCAATCTTTTCTTTCAAGCTTTGATTCATTACAATTATCTCTACAAAAATTTGATCAGCTTTGGTTAAATAAACGTCTTTATAATTGTCACCAATATTTGCAAAGAAGTTTGGTACTTTATCACTTCCATTGTGAATGACATTCTTTTTTATATTGGTAGCTTTAATCTTCACCTGGTAATCTAATGCTAAATGCTGTTCACTAATGAACCAATCCTTAAACTCATCTCTTTGTATTTCTTTGTTCTCGCCTTTGACTACGACCGTTTTGGTTAACCCTATTTGATCAATAATAAACCGATCCAATTTGGGTTTTAATTCACTTGCACGTAATGTTGCCCCATGTTGATCAGCTTGAAAATGAATCATTGGGGTGTGTTGCTTCAAACGAAAGGTTAATTTGTATTTGCTCATAGTCAATTATTAAATTCAATTTTTCTTTGATTTTTTTCGAAAGACAATGATTGCCGTCACGATAATGGACAACGTTACAACGCTAGCGCTAATCCACAAGGGTAATTGACTCTCGGAGTATTTCATCCAACTTTCAGGCATGGTATTCATCCCAATAAAACCGGCTATAAACGTTGGAACTAAAAAAATCGCACCCCAGGCCGTCAGGTTATGCCCTTTTCGCGCTAACTTATCTTGTGCTTCGGCCTTCCGCTTTTCATTCACACTTTGCACATAGGTATTTAGTTCCTGAATTTCATCGTCTAAATTTTTTACCTCATCGGGCAAGCCCATCGTTTGTTGTAAGAGATTGTAAAGTTCAATACCTTGTTCTTGTGGGGTAACTTCTCTGAAATAGATGCGGTTAATAAAAAGTAGATAGTCACGATAGAGTGTTTGTATGTCATTTACGATTTGATTGACTTTTTGCTGATTTTCATTTTTCTCTAAGTCAGAAACTTGTCTGGACAGATTAGCAACTTCCTCAGAAAAATAGACTATGGTAGCTCGTTGTAATAAACACAGCTCTACCATTTTGTAATACATACTTTGTAAATGGCGAACTAAATAAGTTACTCGCCCTTTCATTAAACCGGAAAAATGACCCGTCAACATGACAAAACTATAACGTGAAATGCCATATAGCGTACCCCACTCAACAAACCTCGAACAAGTCTGGTTCCGTAGCACTTCTTTTCGCTTAAAACGGTCTGTCTGCATTACAGTTGTATCGGCATACACATATTTATACCACCAATCAGATTGTTCAAAAGCATAGGTGTTTTGAGTTGTTAATTCTTTCATGTTATCAATAAGCGCTGTGTTTCCATACCAGGAAATCAGATGCATACGATCATCAAGGAGTGGTTCAATTTGTTGTGGAACACTCTTTTTTGCGTTTTTACACGAGAATAAATCAGCAATAAAGGCAGGTAGAATAAATGGGCCATTTTTATAATTTTCAGCAGCACGATAGCGTGAAAAGTCTTCATAAAATGGGAGTTTTTCAGACAAACTGTTTTTTTCTAGGTCGGTTGTTCCAATCCATATTGCATTAGGGATTTCATATAATTTTGTTCCGCTCAGGATATCATGTCTACTTGTTAAATCAGATTGGTCTGGGTCGGTTGTATATATTGAATCCGGGTTCAAATCGAAAAAAGGTACGGAAAGTCGACGCCCATATTTATTGATTTTGAGAATATCTTCTTGATCGGGATGATCATAGTTTTTTAAATGAAATGAAAGTACAGCTGTTTTGGTCCGATAAACATTTAGAATAATCGAATCTATTTTTAAGCGATACGTAGATTTAGGATTTAACTGTTGGTGAGCATCCGGATCGTCAGATTCTTTTAACAAAATATTAAACCAAGGTTCGCACTTTTTTAATTCAAATTCAAAATGGTGCATAAAGGGAATGCTTGACACAGCTTGTTCTTTTGGTAATTCATAAAGCATTTCCCGAACGTGTGGGTAAAAATAATTGGCTTCGTTATAATTATCCAAACCACTCCGGTAATTGGGGTAACCCTTTTTCTGCTCAGCTGTGCTTACCCATTTGTACTGAGAATTTTTCCAATCACCATGGTCACAATTTTGAAGTGACTCCTTGAACTGCTGCAAGCTTTTTAGTCCACTTTTTCCCTCTACAGCTCCCCATTTAAAAGGAAATAGAAAGATATGGTGGCTGTGAATTTTTTTAGTGAGACAAAGAATGATTCGGCTAACTTCTTTCAAAATCTCATCTTCCGTCCATTTACCTTTTGCCAAACCTAAATAACCGTTGATTCCTCCACCTTTATAGACACTTTTACCAAACATGTCCTTACTATATAATCCCTCAATATATCCACGTTCTGAACCATAGAAAGTCAATTCATCTTTCGTATGGATCAATAATTGATCAACTTTATCATATAAACGATCCGCTATAGCACTAAATCGATTGGTTTCTGAATACACCACGGTTAAAGTACCGTGAACTTTCTTATGATTTTCAATTGCTTTTTGTGCTAATTTTTCATCTTCGGAAGTAACGCCTTGTGCTTTTCTATCAGCATTTCGAATTTCTATAATTTCGTCTTTGGTAGCGCCCATTGCCCGCAATTCTGGAATATATCCTATGTCATTTGCTACAATTAATTTTTGATGTCTGGAGAGGGGCTCCTGTAAATTAATCAACTGTAAGATTTGTTCTAAGGAAGAAGACTTTTCCTCCATATCATTGTGATGATCAATGTTAATCGAATTCTTTGGTTGGAAATCCTGTTTAGCCAGTTCAACACCCACAAAGGTTTTTTCCGCGTATTGTTGTTGATTAAACAGATCTTGAAAGATTTCCCAATTGGCATTATCCCATTTCAGATTACGATCAATAACCGTTGCTTTATTTTTAGTTAAAATTCGCTTGATTTCTAACATTTCCAGGTCATGACCACCCAGAAGAAAAATATATTTACTACTCTCCACCTGTTCTGTTTTGGGTTATTGAATCGTTGAGACGATTTATTGGCTAAAAGTAATTTTACCTTGAGCTTTTTTCAACTGGGAAAATTCACAGGTTATATGATTTTTTTAGAAACTCTTCAGGGAGCTCCGGCGCCAAATTGCGCCGGAGTGATTTGTGTCTCCTGTCAGATTCGAACTGACACTCTCATTTTTTTGAGCAGATTGGCTGTAAATGCGCTTCCCTACTTTACATCCTGTGTATTTCGGTGCTTCTGCAAATTCTGTCCTTCCGCGGGCGGGCCACGACCGGCATAATCCAATCACTCCATGGTTACGATTCATCTTTTACCACAGCACTTCCCTTTATGCTAAGGAGACGAAAAAAAGAACGTTTTTGCCTTTTAACATTCCAAAGGTTTAAACTGTCTACGCAATGTATTTGCGTAGACTAGTTTTCTTTGTTTTTTCTCGCTTAATTCCAAAGTCGGTTTTTCGGATTTTGCACATTTTGGCCTCCAATTGGTGGTGAAATACAATGCCTTCAATATCAACTTTGGTTAAGAAATTCTTTAAACCTTCAAAGCTTAGATCATGGATTTCTAGTACTTCAGAAGCATGTCTGATAAGTGCGTGCCCTTTGATGTTTTCGGGATTGCCTTGTACTTTTTTACCACATAATTCGTAGGTACCATCCGTTTTATCAACTAAATCGTCAAAGGCAATAAAATGCCATTTGTTGGATTTATCTGCTCTGTCGCATTTTACCCAATGTGGATGATGTCCACTTTTTTCATCCGGAGCTTGACAAGGGATTGCATTTGGCGGTAATGTTCGACCTTTTTTAAGGTCAAATCGTTTGTAAAGTTCACCATTGATGATGGTACAACTTGTTCCGTCAAATTTTCTTGTGGCCAAAGCCAAACCTTCTATCACCCATTTGTTATCGGGATTGATTTCATTGATCACTCGACCTAAGTTGTCGGGATCTTTTTTAAATAGTGTACTTATCTTCTTCATCTTTTCATTGTTTAGTTTTGTAGGAATAGCAAGACTCGAACTCACATCTTTGGGGTCGTAACCCAATGTTTTATCCCTTAAACTATATTCCTAAATCAGTGGAACAGACAGGACTCGAACCTGTATCTTCGGATTTTAATTCAGAGTTGTTTGTTTTTTAATGGTATCATTGAATTCGTTCCTCATTTCAATCCGATGCATTTACTCCCAAAAACTCGGAACTACTGTTCCATTTGGGTGTCTTCGAGGTTCCCGCGCCTTCCTTAGTACCTAAGTACGGCGGACAGGGAACCCTGTTCTCCTCATTCACAGTGAGGTATTTTACCACAAGAAAAAGTACTGCTTTTGAAGACCAAACGGCAGTGCCGGGAACTAAAAACACCATTTGTACCCCACCCGAGATTCGAACCCGGACTGTAAGGATTTTAAGTCCTTTGCCTCTGCCAATTGGGCTAGTGGGGCATTTGTACGGAGAGAGAGACTCGAACTCTCAAAATCCTGATCCTAAATCAGACGCGTATACCCATTCCGCCATCTCCGCATTTGTTGCCTTGATAGGAGTCGAACCTATAGTTCAAGAACCAAACTCTTGTGTGTTGCCATTACACTACAAGGCATCTTTGGCTGGGAAAGTTGTAGGTTTGTCAACCATCATTACCTTCCCAGTTAAAGACACTGTTATTACAAACTCTATTTAAGAGACAGTCAAACAGAAGATCATAACTTCAGTGTCTTTGTGGAAGTGGTAGGACTCGAACCTACATGCTCCGAAGAGACCAGATTTACAGTCTGGCGAGCCAACCAATTGCTCAACACTTCCATTTTGTCGGATAGGTAGTTCCGATAGCTATCGGAATGAGCCTACGTGCTCCTCATCCCAAATGAGGCGAGATAAACCTAACTCCTCTACTACCCGAAGTGAGACAAGGATGAGAATCGAACTCATAAAAGATGGATTTGCAGTCCATTGCCTTAGCCATTCAGCCACCTTGTCTTGGTTTGCGGAAGGGCAAAAAAAAACATCTCACAGGGAGATGTTTTAATTCATGTGCTGATATATAGTATACTATACAATTAAAACATCCTTCCGAAAATTTGCACTCGATGGCAGACGATAACACCGGTCTGCGGAATCTAAATGACATGGCAGCGATAAACACGCTATGAGGCTATTATGTGTTAACATCTGTTTCATGTGTATCAAATTTTCTTTTTATAGTTCAAAAGGAGTTTTAAAATTTAAAAGACCTTTTTGTTTTTGTCCTTTTTTTCGACGGCACAAAGATTAGTATCATTTTTTAATTATCCAAACAAAAACATGATTTAAAACATTGATATTCAACACGTTGAGCTTGTGTTTAGGCATAGGGATACCTGCTCGCTAAGTAGCAAGTTTTGTCCATTTTTTCAATTGTCTGTCTCCCAATTGTTTAATGATCATTCCTCTTTTTTATGTCAGCGTTTTATTGGCGCATATTTTTCTGAAAAAAAATCAAAAAAAAACGTCCGAGAAGTTTCGGACGCCTTTTTAATTGTATTATATCTGTTATTTTTTTAATCTAAATACATCATAAAGCATCCCCTTTTCGCATAAAATAGTATGCGGGCGAACTACACAGTTCCAGTAAACGGAACTTTATGATATGATCTTTTGTTGTTTTCATTTTCTTTCTGCTTTTACAGACGCAATTGTTTTAATTAAGTTGCTCGAGGGTTTGGTAGAGCGATTTACTGATTTTTCATTTTATAGCGATTTACCAAAGCGGTTTTAAGCTGATTCCTTTTGGAGAAATCCCAACAAAATGGGGAAACAAACAATCACCACTAATTAATCCAATTTCATTTTTACAGTTTGGGCAAATCAAAGTCAATTGCTCAAAATTGCTTGGTCCACAACATCCATGGTGGCGACTACTATCCTCATGATATCTGAATCGAACACTATGTTGATGCACTAAATACTTTATCTCAACTCCAAAATTGATTTGAACATCATGCGCATAGACAAACTTACCTACAGGCAAAAGTTGAGCTTCCGATTTCATTTTTATTTGAGAAGAATCGAATTCCTCAATCGGATCTTCGTTAATCTTTGTATTGCATTTGTTACAGTAAAAGTCCATCATCAGCTGTTTTCGTGATCATAATTTAGCTTGATTTCCATTGTATCTTTCTTTGCGATTTCCAATTTCGTTGAGGTGTTGTTGGATTTATGGTTTCATACCCATGAGGAAAACACCACGAACATCCCGATTCCTCACCAATTTTGATTCTTGAAATTTGAATTCCTGAGATCTTTTTCGGAAAGTCAATCAATCCATATTCATTGAGTCCAAAAGCTTTTTGAAATCGTTTGAATTTTTTCATTCTGTATTAAATTTTGGTTAAAAACTTAATACAGGGTCCCTTTTTTAATTTGCATCTAATTATTGGTTTATCAATTATTTTTTAGCATTCAACTTTTTCATTCGAGCTTCCTGCTTCTTTCTTTTTTTAATTTTCCAGGGAGCATTTTTTTGCCAGTCCCCGGCCATGATCGATCCATAAGGAAGAACTTCATCTACTACTTTCCCCAATCCAAATTCATCCATTTGATTTCTCACCGTTTGGGCATTTTTATAAGCCGACGGTAATTCCGAAATATCAATTTCATTGGAATAGAATCGAATATCCAAACCGGCTGTCTCCTCCTCAAATACTTCGTTAATGGTCATATGAGCCTTTGACTTTTTATGCTGTGTTCGGCTGGTATTTCTTCCGGCACCATGAGGAGCAAATCCTAAATTTGTTTCAGTTGTTTTACCATCTACAATCAAGATTGGCTCGGCCATGTTTAATGGAATTAATCGCAATTGATTATCCTCTGGCAAAAAGGATTTTTTAATTGGTGTAGCTCCTTTAGCATGGTAAAACACATCATTTTCTTGAAATACAAAGTTGTGTTCGTTCCAAAATCTGTTTTCAACCTTGATGTTCATATTTTCCGCAATGGAATTATGTATGCAAGTATGATTTTGTTTGGTCCATTCTCTTATAATTTGAAGCGCTGCCCAATATTCTTCTCCCTCTTTGGAGTCAAACGGAATCCAGGCATTTTGTTTCAAGGTATCTGGCGATAACTTTTTTCGATATCGTTCGGCAATTTTCATTGCTCGTTTGAACAATAAGGCACCAGGCCCTCTTGATCCGTGATGAGTTACCACCATGGTGTTTCCGGTTAATTTGGATTGACCCACAAACAAAAAGTGATTTCCGTCTCCTTGTGTTCCAAGATGCTTTCGGGCGGCTTGAACCATTTGTTGATCGTTCAAAAAATCATTTCCTTCAAAGGCTTTTAAAAGTTCAGTAGGAAATCTATATTGTTCTGATCGATCTCTACCTCCCGGTCCAAAATGCGTAGCTGTTTGTGCTGCGTCAAGGATGGATTTTGGATCTACTTTTCCATAATCCGTCAACATCACAGAGCAACAAATATCTGCACTATGCATTCCCGGGTGAATGGCATTTTTAGTCGCCACAACTCCACCAACCGGAATCGTTCCTATCGCTCCAGTTGGGCAAGCATCTGGCATAACTGCACCATCTACAACCGTTGGAGTTTTCATCACCTCTTTCATCGTTTTAATGACAGAGTCAACATTTACCTCCTCCAAATCATTCTCCGCTTTAATGTTAACAGAGAATCCAACCGACTCTTTATGAAGGTCTATGACAGGGTCTGATTTGAATTGTTCCAAATATTCCAGCATGGCCTCCCCCGAAAGTTGATTTTCGTTGATGTGTACAATTGCTTCTTTGAACCATTTGTCAGGAGTGTATCCTAACTCAATCAAAGTGTGTCCGTTAATTTTATTCTCTTTATTCATAATCATTCGTTTTCGATGACAGAACAAAGGTTAGTATTAAGTGCGCAATCTTTTTGCGTAGAAAAAATAAAGACAAAAAAAATTAGCCAATTGGCTAATCACGATTAAAATTAATAGTTGATTTTCAGGCTTATTGTAAGCTCCAACGAAGGATTTTTGCTGTGTTAAAGGCATCGTCTATACCTCTGTGATGTGTTCCATCCAAATTCATATTAAGCATACGTAGTGCTTTTTTCATTCCAACACTTCGGCGTATTTCTCTTGCTTCTCTAAAGAGTTCTTTCACATTAATGTGTTTATCGCTAAAAGGATAGTCGATGTTTTTGAGTTTGCACTGCCGGCGGAACATGTTTTTGTCATAAGCACCATAACTTGCCCAGGTGTATAAATGAGAACCATAATCCTGAAATAGTTCGTTCACTGCTTCATCCAAATAAACCCCTTCGGCGTCAATCATCTCTTGACTAATAGTGGTTAATTGTTCACAAAACGGACTAATTTCGGACTGCTCTGGCTTGACCAAAATGCCTTTGTTTTGCGTAATTTCTCCTGTTGATTGATCCAACACGCAAATACCAATTTCAATGATTTCGCTGTGGTTGCGTTGATAATCGCCATCGTCTTCCCAGCAAGTTGCCTCCAGATCGACGACGATAATTTTGTTTGTTATTTTCATATCTAAATTATTTATTGCCGCAAATTTTATAATTTCAGTACGCAACTATTTTGCGTAGATTTTAAATTGATGGATTAATAGAACAAAATGGCTCAGAATAAAAACGCACTCATTCGCTATAAAACAATTGATAAATGCCTTCAGAATAAGTACCGGGAATGGACTTTGGATGACCTGATTGAAGCCTGTTCAGATGCTTTGTATGAGTATGAAGGTAGAGATATCAATGTGAGTAAGCGTAGTGTTCAGTTGGATATTCAAATGATGCGAAGTGATAAACTGGGGTATAATGCGCCCATTGTGGTTTACAACAAAAAGTACTATAAATACGAGGACGAAAATTATTCGATCACCAACATTCCATTGACTGAGAATGATATGAATGTTTTGTCTGAGACAGTGGAGATGTTAAAGCAATTCAAGGATTTTTCCCTGTTCTCAGAACTAGGCGGAATCATTCAACGATTAGAGGATAAGGTCTACACTGAAAAGACGCATCAGGCTTCTATTATTCACTTAGATAAAAATGAAAACCTAAAGGGATTAGAGCATTTGGATGTTCTGTACCAGGCTATTTTAAAAGAACTCTGCCTTACGATTAGCTATCAATCTTTTAAGGCGCAAGAACCATCTGATTTGGACTTCCACCCCTATATTCTAAAAGAGTTCAATAACCGTTGGTTCATCGTTGGCCGAAAGAAAAAAAGTGATCCCATCATGACCCTGGCTTTGGATAGAATTTCGGCTATTGAATACAATTTGGATGTTCCTTACCAAAAAGCAGATTTTGATGGTGATAAATACTATGAAAACACCATTGGTGTTACCGTTTTAAATGATGAACAATTAAAAGAAGTCCATTTAAAGCTAGATGCTAAAAATGCTCCTTATGTAATCACCAAGCCTTTTCATCATACCCAAAAGATAGTGGAAGAATTGGAAGATGGAAGTGTGGTTATTTCGGTAAAAGTCCATTTGAATTTTGAGTTTGACCGTTTGATTTTAGGATTTGGAGAGTCGATTGAAGTATTGAAGCCGGGCAGATTGAGAAGGAGGATTAAGAAGAAGTTGGAGCGAGCTTATGAGCAGTATGGGGGTGGGGGAGATGGTGGAAAATAAAAAAGGGTACTACTCTTGGCAGTACCCTTGTATTAAGCTTATTTCTTAATCTTCTTCCTTCCAAGTTCAAAGCTGACAGAACATTGAATGGTGGGATTGTTCTCATAATGAACTCCATCCCCTTTTTTTATCAGTTGATCCATGAACCCAACTTGAACGTTTCCTATGTCAGAAAATCTATAACCAACACCAAGGTAAAGCCAGTTTTGATTTAGACTTCTTGGCATAAAACTATTGGACAAATTGAGCCATATTTCATCAAACCATTTTCCAAAAACTTTTTGGTTCTTGCTTAACGGAAACTGACCCGTGAAACGGTATCTAAATCGTTGAGCATAATTGAAACCATTGGTTCGATATTGACCATTGCTGTCCACTGTTTCTTGCCCAATGAATCGATGTTCCATCCTAAATCGATGAGAAAGGTTCACTTTTTTGATGTTATGTTTTAATGTGACCTGTTCCCATACATTATGCTCTGGCGTGACAGCCACAATTGGCTGATTACCGTAGGGGTAAGTTTGAATAAACGTATAGCCCACCGTTGACACGAGGTGATCATTAACCTTATAATTCACAGCTGGTCGAAACAAAAACTGTTGCCATTTATCTAAACCATTTGTTCTTCGTATATGTAACTCTGAACTCAGGAATGTCTTGGCCCCCAGGTGATATTTATTGATATTACTCCACCAGCTATTAAAATTGTGATCAATCTGTTCATCTTGTGCAGATACCTTGAATTGTACTCCAATAATCAAAATCAGACAACTCATAATTGTTTTGTAACTATTCATTTTTTGTCGGCTTTAGATTTGTAGCTTCCAGTACGTCTGTTAGCACGTATGCTCCACCATATTCATGCAGAAAATCTTTTAGTTCTTTTCTGAGTTGGAGAAAGTGATTCTTGTCCAAAACCGAGAAGAATAAGAGTGATTTACCGGTTGAGAGTAATCCGTCAGATTCAAATGCCCCATGTTTCTCTCCTCGTCCTAAAACAATCTCTACAGCTGAATAGCCTGTGACTTGGAACGTTTCAAAGAGGTAGATAAGTTTTTGTGTATATACTGCTGGTAAAATGATTTCCAGCTTTATAATTTTATTTCTTTTCATGACTTGACATTTTAAATTCCGAGAGAGTTAATAATTGCGTAATACATGGGGATTCCAAGGGCTATATTAAATGTGAATGTGATTCCAAGTGACATGGGAAGTAATAGACTCATGTTTGCCTCGGGAACGGCTAATCTCATGGCAGCTGGAACAGCGATATAGGACGCACTTGCAAATAAGACCGTTAGTAAAAGGGCATCTCCTGCCTGTAAGCCTATTAAAGCTGCTGTTGCTATTCCAAAGAAACTTACCACAATTGGAAAGATTAATGCAAATGAAGTGAGGAAGAGTCCTGACTTTTTCAGCTCCTTTATTCTTTTTGCTGCGATTAATCCCATGTCTAGCATGTATAAGCTTAGCATTCCTTTAAAAATGTCTCCAACAAAGGGTTTCAATTCTGCTTCTCCTGTGTTACCTGTAAATAAACCAATGACTAAAGCTCCGACTAATAAGAGCACTGAGCCGTTTGTAACAGACTCCTTTAAAGTCTCTTTCCAACTGGATTTATTATCCGATTCGATGCTTTTCTTTTGCTTTCTTTCGCTTCTTCGAATCAATATTAAACCAGCAACAATTGCAGGTGATTCCATCAAGGCCATTCCTGCAACCATGTACCCATTAAATGGCAATCCCTGAGAATCAAGAAATGAACTGGCTGTTGCGAAAGTTACAGCACTAATTGAACCGTATGTTCCAGCAATTGCTCCAGCATTGTGAAAGTCTAGTTTCTTTCTCAGGATGGGGAACATCAAGAAAGGAATGATGAAAGATGCTATTAAACAAACAGACATGACCGAAATAACATCTGCATTGAAGCCTCCATGAAACAGTTCAACACCTCCTTTGAATCCTATATCAAACAAAAGGTAAAGTCCCAAAAACTTGCTGATTTGTGGCGGTATTTCTAAATCTGATTTTACCGCTACTGCAATCATCCCGAGGAAAAAGAATAGTACGGGAGGATGCATGAAATTTTCTAAAATTATATTTATATCCATTGTAATTATTTTTTGTTTTTAATTCCATAATTGTCTTGTTTTTACAATGTTTGGTGAAGGGGATTTTAAGTTGGCAATTGAGTAAATAAAGTTTTCGCTTACGACTTAAAAATGGTTCCGAATGATTTGCGGTTGGGCTAAAATGATTAAAGGATTTGAGGCATTGATCAGCAACAATGGATCCATGCCGTTTTTCGTCTTCATCTTCTTCCTCCTTTTCATTTTCCTGCTCAGCTTGTGAGTCAATATCAATGGCATTTATCGATTGATCTTGCTCTTCTTCGCAAGGCAGATGAGTAGCTTGTATCGCACAGGTTTCATTGTTAAAACACTGCGAATAGGATTGCTTACTACCTAACAGTATTACTGTAAGAACGAATAGAAAATGTATGCGAAGATTACTTGCTTTCACTTTTCTTTTGCAAAAGGTGTTTTGCTTTTTAGTATTTAACTTTTTTAAAATGAATTGGGGCTAGTATTTTGAATCCGTATCTAGCGGGACGGTCCATGACGACGATTTTGGAAATCAATTAATTGGTTTCCTGTTGTAGTACTTGAGCATGATATTACTCAGTTTGTGGATACTGTAAACTACGAAGGTATTTTTAGCGAACAGAACAGGATATAGGGAGGCTCCTGCGTAATACTCTTTTCATGAAAAGTGTAGAGGCTTTTGTCACTTTTAAGGTTAATGCTGACGGTGCTATAAAAGGAGGCAAGTCTCGCACTTAAGTTGTTGAAGATTCTCTTAGATTCTTCATCATTGTTGTCCTCTTCTTCATCCATCAATTCTTCAGCCAAAAGAGAGGATGGAATTTTTTGTGAATGAGATGATGTAAAAACAGCCTGATGTTTTAAAACAGGACCATTGTTAGCCATACTTGAAAAAGACAAGGAAATCGCAAAAAATGGTAATAAAATTCCCGTAATAATACACGAGATCAATAATCTTGTCCAAATGTTATATGTCCGAATTTTATTGAATTTCACCTCAAAGATCAAAATTGAATATTCTATATCAATTTCAATCCCTTAGCGGATGATTTTAGCATTTTTTTAACAGTTGAGACGATTTTAATATGGAAAGTGGACGTTTTGTATGTGATATAACTAGCCGAATAATATTTGAGGAATATAAGTGGAAACATACCTCCTAAAAATCAAACACCTCAAGACATGGATACATCTTGAGGTGTTCTATTCTCCCAGCCATAGGAGCGTATTTTAATGCAAAGAAAAAGCTTCACATCTCTGTGAAGCTTCTCATTTCAGCGGTCCGGACGGGACTCGAACCCGCGACCCCATGCGTGACAGGCATGTATTCTAACCAACTGAACTACCGGACCAAGATTTTTTGAATCTTACTTCCCTTTGGAAGCGGGGCCAAAATTAAGTATAAATTTTCTTTTGGCAAGAAAAAAATTAAATAATTTTCGATCTTTTTATCAGGTACTGCTGCAGAACGAACTCAACTCCCTCACGTATATCTACTTCCGTGAAATCAATTTTAAACTGAGTGCATTTCATTTTTAACTCATTTGTGAGTTCCTCAACTTCTTTTTGGAAACTTTTTTTGATTTCGCCGGGGTGTAATTTTACCTTTTCACCACTTTCCAAATCAATAAAGGTGGTTGGACGATTCTGAAATTCCAGATTCATTTCGTGCTTTTTATCCATGACGTTGAATAAAAGCACTTCATGTTTGTTGTGTTTCAGATGCAAAAAGGCGTCTGTCAATTCATCGAAAGACTCATTGCTGAAGAAATCTGAGAAAATAATGACCAATGACCGTTTGTGATTATTCTCAGCTACTTCATGTAGCACATTGGAGAGTGAAGTTTTTCGATTGAGCTTTTCACTTTGAGCCAACATCACCTTTTCCAATTCGTGATAAATAAGCTTATGATGGGCCGATGAGGTTTTAACCGCTGTTTCAAACTTTATCTCATCTTCAAAAACAGTAATTCCAACACCATCTCGTTGTTTTTTGAGAATCTCAATCAAAGAAGCAATGGCGTAAACACTAAATCCTAGCTTATTTAAAGGATATTGCTCACTGATTTTTGGGAAGTACATAGAGGAGGAGATATCCAAAATAATTCGGCAACGTAAATTGGTTTCCTCTTCATAACGTTTCACAAACAGTTTGTCTGTTTTCGCATAGAGTTTCCAATCAATGTGGCGGGTTGACTCTCCGCTGTTATACAGTCTGTGTTCGGCAAATTCAACTGAAAAACCATGAAAAGGTGAGCGATGCATTCCGGTAATGAATCCTTCTACCACTTGTTTGGCCACAAATTCGAGATTTCCAAATTTAGCCAGCTCCTGTATGTCTATTTTCCCGTACAATGTTTTAATTTAGCTGAAAGATACGAAGAACTATCATAAAAAGTACTTCTATTGGCTTTTCAAAAGAGACCAAGAATTATACCATGAGTAAGCAGCAGGAGGCGAGAACATGTGAACAATGCGGAACCGAGATTTTTGGGCGGATTGACAAACGCTTTTGTTCGGACTATTGCCGTAATGCTAAACACAATGAGGAGAACAGGGATAGTAGCAATTACATGCGTCGGGTAAATCACATCTTGCGAAAAAATCGCCGAATTCTAGCCAAGTTCAATCCTTCCGGTAAATCGAGAATTAAAGGAAGTGTGCTCATGGAGGAGGGCTTTAACTTTGCCTACTTCACAAATATCTATGAAACCAAAAAGGGAGGTAGATACTTTTTTTGTTATGATCAGGGATACATTAAGTTGGATGATGATTGGTATGCGTTGGTGATTCGTGAATCCTATGTGAAATGATGAAAGTGATTAATTATATTTTTATTTTCCCCGTAAAGCTCTATCAGTGGTTTATATCGCCTATTTTACCCAATAGTTGCCGTTACCACCCCACTTGTTCTAATTATATGATTCAGGCCATTAAAGAATGGGGACCTATAAAAGGTTTGTGGTTAGGTACCAAACGTATAGCTTCGTGTCATCCATGGGGAGGAATGGGAGACGATCCTGTACCTAAGAACCCTAAGAAAGAGCACAAGCACTAATTTTAATTCCCTTGTTTTATTTGAGCTTTAATTCTTTCAAACTGCATTGTATCATTTTCCAAAAACTCAACATATTCGGAATTAGTAGAAAAATCATTTATGTGAATAGTGTTCACCGGTGAGTCTGTTTCTTTTAAGGTGGGGGATGAAACCACACCCGCATAACAACC
>JAKSBJ010000179.1 GCA_022361195.1 Flavobacteriales bacterium | reverse complement strand
TAATAGTTTGGATGAGGTGGATCCAGAATTGTTGGATACCTTCAAAAGATTGGGCATTTCGTTGGATGAGCAAAAGAAGCTTGCAGGTGTGGCAGTTGATGTGGTGATGGATTCGGTTTCCGTAGCAACAACATTCAAAGAAACCCTAGCTGAAAAGGGCATTATTTTCATGTCAATTTCTGAGGCCATTCAAGAGCATCCTGAATTGGTGAAGAAATATATTGGCTCAATTGTTCCCAAGAAAGATAATTTCTACGCAGCATTGAATTCTGCTGTTTTTTCTGATGGCAGTTTCTGTTATATCCCTGAGGGAGTTAGGTGTCCGATGGAGCTTTCTACCTATTTTAGAATTAACCAAGCAGGTACGGGTCAATTTGAACGCACCTTGGTAATTGCTGATAAAGGCAGTTACGTAAGTTATCTGGAGGGATGTACTGCACCTATGCGAGATGAAAATCAATTGCATGCAGCTGTAGTAGAGTTGATTGCTTTGGATGATGCAGAGATAAAATACTCAACGGTACAAAACTGGTTTCCGGGAGACAAAGAAGGAAAAGGAGGGGTATTCAATTTTGTGACCAAACGGGGCCTTTGTGAAAAGAATGCAAAAATTTCCTGGACGCAAGTTGAAACTGGTTCCGCAGTTACCTGGAAATACCCTTCATGTGTATTAAAAGGCAACAACTCTATCGGTGAGTTCTATTCAATTGCAGTGACCAATAATTGTCAGCAAGCTGATACGGGAACCAAGATGATTCATATTGGAAAAAACACAAAGAGTACCATTATCTCAAAAGGTATTTCTGCAGGAAAATCGCAAAATAGTTACCGTGGTTTGGTGCAAGTAAATAGTCGTGCCGAGAATGCTCGTAACTTTTCGCAATGTGATTCTTTGTTGATGGGCAATGAATGTGGAGCACATACATTTCCATATATCGAAACAAAAAATAAATCGGCACAGATAGAACATGAGGCAACTACAAGTAAAATTGGGGAAGACCAAATTTTCTATTG
>JAKSBJ010000182.1 GCA_022361195.1 Flavobacteriales bacterium | reverse complement strand
TTTCTTACGGAAAAAGGAATCGAAACTAGCGTTTTATAGAGCTTCTTAAATCTGCATCATGTGGCTACTTGGACTGTTTTGCCGCATTATAAATACGTTGCATAATTGCTAATGAAGTCTTGTCCGCATTGTAACCTGAAGAAAATTCGATCAGTCTATCTCCTTTTTGCATAGCATAATAGATTTCATAATTGACCTCCCCATAACTTTTATACGAGCATATAAATCCATTTTCGTCTTTCACTATATACTTAAAGACATCAACCTCTTCTGCCATCAATTCTGCAAGCATTTTAGCATCTCTAATGTAATCTTTAAAACTTTGCCACATAGGTTCATCGTACATTCCAACCTCCATTGTGAAATCTCCATCAACTAATTCCCAGCAGTGATATGTAACTCCATCTTTTACTTCACCATTCTTAATTCCTTGTTCAATGGCTGCATTTTTTGGTACAGTGACAGTCACGGGAATACCTTTCGAACTTAAGTCTATCTCTTTTGTATCTGAGACACCTGCTGATAGCAAAAAGAGTAAAAAGGGGAATAGTAGAAGTAACTTTGGTTGCAACATAGTTCTATTTTGGATTGAGTTTAAATTTACTGAAATTTCCATGCCGATTGATAAATCAGACGCCCGATTTTACCTTGAATTTGAAACCCCTCCTACAAATTTGCTCCTTTTGTAATGACGTTCATCAAAGACTTGTTTTGAGGTCATAAAACTAAGGTGTTGGCAGTTAGCTTATTGAAGCTTTAAAATCGAAACTCAATGAACTGAATTGCGATATCCTTGAATAGATTCTCCCAAATTATTTAGGGTTGGATGTGTTTAAAGTGCTCAAAAGCCTCAAACCATTCTTCTTTTATTTTGTCCAGTATATCAAACTGTTTTAGCCTTTGTTTGTTTTGTTTGAAGAGGACTTTCATAATTCTATAATTCTCTCGATTCTCTTTCCAATATTCTTCTTCACAACTTAAAACCATTTTTAGTAAATCTCCTTCGTAATAGGCTCCTTCGGCTAAAATATTGTCTTCTAAAACATCCAAAGCCATTGGTATAAGATGTGGAAGACTCATATTTTGACCAATCATGATTCGAAGATCTTCTACCTCAAACTCACAGAGTTTCTTTTTACGTAAAGCATAGGTAGTTGTAACTAGATGGCTACTATAGGTTGGCTCTCCCCATTGGTGGTTCTCGAGTTCTTCAAGGCTTTTATTTTCCCATTTAAAGTTTGAGTTGGTCATTAGAATGGTAGTGATTTTACTTTGATGAAGTCGTTCCAATTATCTTCTGGCGGGCATTCGTAGGTGATGTATCCCTTATCCGTTTTTAAAAAATCCTGCATTAGAGCTAAGCACTCTCTTTCGTTTTGAGTGTCATCAATTCCGTTAGAATCTCTGGAAATTCCAAAAATCATGTAGCAAAAAAAAAAAAAAAAAAGCATTCCATGCCTATTGGGATTTTCAGGATCCGTATTATTCCAGTAAATACTTTGATACACATCCAAATGCTGTTCCATATAGCTCATGACCTCTTTTGCCTTTGAGAATATTACTTGAGTGGAATCACCATATT
>JAKSBJ010000206.1 GCA_022361195.1 Flavobacteriales bacterium | reverse complement strand
TTCACAGGCAAAAAACGGAATGGCTATTAAAAGGTAAATCCACTTTTTCATTTTTTCTTGGTTTTTGAGTGAAAGTTCCATTGAAGACTCATAAAAACCGAACGTCCGGTTCCAGCCGAGATGCCATTAGAACTGCTGTGAGCCCCTCCCGAGGATACTGTTGAGGCAACCGTGGTCACTCCCAGTAGGTTTTTAGCTCCAACTGTTAAGGTGAGGCGTTTTTGCCATAATTTGCTGCTCAATGAAGCATCTAAAATGGCGTAGGGGTCCTGACGGCGTTCAGTAACTTCTTCATCGCTATTTACCGCAAAAGTGTTTAGAGTTCCATTGTATTTCCCAAAGACAGAAAGAGCCAAACGTTGCTTTAAAAAGTGATAAGTAGCATTGATGCTCACATCTGGGGTAAAATTGAATTCAGCAAGTTGGTAGTCTTCTGATAAACGATTGTATCGTCCGGTATAATTGAAATTTAATCCGGCTTCTAAATTTTTCTTTTGGAAATGGGATTCAAACTGAAAACCAGTTGATTTATAGAGTCCAACATTGATGTAAGTGAAAACCGTTCCGTCAATAGAACCCAGCGTAATAAGGTTTTCAATTTGGTTGTAAAAAGCCGAAACACCTAAAGAGTAAGTAGTTTTTTTCGGCTGATTTTTTTCATATTTAACAGAGGCCAAATAGTTCATTGATGATTCCGATTTCAAATCCTGATTCCCGACAATATTGTGGTTGATGTCTACAAATTCAAAATAAAGTTCCTTTAGTGAAGGAGCTCGGAATCCACGAGCAACTGAGGCTCTAAACTGAAAGTCTTTTAAACCATACTTGAGGTTTAAGGAAGGAACCAAAGGTGATTCGTAAGCAGAATTATAGGCGTATCGTAGAGCCGGTCGTAGTACTAAGTTGTCAATCGGTTTAATTTCGGCTGAGGCATAAAATCCCAAATCGTATAAAAATTGTTCTTGTCCTTCAATTCTTCTTCCCTCGGCAGCTTCGGTAATAAAATCGGTTCCAATGTCATAAGCGAACCATTTTTTGACAGAATGGTTCCAGTTGAATCTCCAGTTAGCCTGGGTAAAAACGGTAGTATCTTGTGCTCCTTCACTGGCACTGAGAAGTTGGTCAAGTGTCGTTAAATCAACGTAGTAAGTGTTCTTTAGTCGTTGGTAATGATTGTAGGCCAAAATAGAAGTTATTCTGGCTTTTTTAAGGCGTTTTTTCCAATTGATGTATCCATCGTTTCGATACGTACGATAGGTATCATCAAAGGCGGTTTCATAGTACGGTTGAATGGGAAATCCACGATTGAGAATATTCTCATAAAAGGTTCGGTATCCAACTAAAAAGCTCGAATTTTTAAGAACGAAAGTATAGTTAATGTCTCCAATGTATTGTTCACGAGGCTTCCAGTTTTTAAGGCGATTGGTATCGGCCAAACGTTTAGCTGGGAATTGGAAAAAAGGATCGTTGGGATGCCAGCCGTCAAAATAATTGCGAGTTCCTGAAACGCCCAAACGGTGTTTTCCTTTAAAGAGGTTAACAGAAGCAGAGAGGTTGTAGTTCCCCACCGATTCGTAATAACCTTTAGCGGTAGATGAAAGTCCTTGTTTTTTAGCTTTTTTGGTGATGACATTAATGGTTCCACCTAAGGCGTTGGAGCCATACATAATGGATAAAGGACCTTCAATGATTTCAATTCGCTCTACATTGGCCAAATTAATTTGACTAAGGTCAATTTGGCCATCTTGCCGGCCAATAACCGGAACACCGTCAATTAGAAGTTTAATGTTTTGTGCTGAAATTCCGTTGATACTGGCTCCTGAGCCTAAAATATTATCTCGCTGAATGCGAATAGAGGGTTGATATTTGAGAACATCCGTTAGGTTATTGGCACCACTTTTTTCAATTTGATCCGCAGTGATGGTGGTAATTTTTTGGATGGCTCTATCTGTGGTCGTGGCTTCGTATTGAGCTGTGACCACAACGTTGTGCAAAGTTTTTCCTTTTAGCTGTATAGTAGCGGATTGAATGGTATTGAGAGGAATGAGGGTGTCTTTGTATCCAACAGATGAGATGCGTAATTGACCAGCAAAAGAATTGGGAAGGGTAAAATAACCCTGAAAATCACTTCTTAAGGGAGTTGTATTATTTTGATTCATCAAGATAATTTGTGCGCCAGGAATGCTCTCACCACTTTCAAAGTCAACCAACTGAAAGTTTTGTTGAGCATGCGCCAACGACCACAAAAAACCGATCATCAAAAGGTACCTCATCCCTGAATTATTTTGTCAACTTCCATCATGTATTTGCCAATTTGCAGCATTTCTGCTGTTTCATATAATTCGTCTGGCGATAAGGAAAGAAAGAGGTTGTATCTCGCAACGGCCAAAAGAATTTTATCTCCGGCAGGTGTTTTTACAACACGATCAGCAATTTCTTTTTTTGTTCTGTTTATCTCGTCACAAAGTCCTACAAAAGACTCTTCAGATAAAGCACATAAAAAAGAACCTATTTGCACATGAATGTCGTTACAGTTTTTGCAACGACTTACATATCCAAAATGGCTTTCATGGAATAAATCAAATTCTGAACATTTTCTCATCTTATCTTGGAATAAATGAGAGAGAGAAGAACTTGCGTTCAAGCCCCTCTCTCTCTTGCGGATCGAATTAGTTAGTGATTTACGCTTATTATTTCTGTTCTGCTTTCACCAGAGTTACTTGTAAGTTTTAGAACATACATTCCGTTAGGAAGAGCGTCTGTCTGAATCTGAGTTGTCGCACCGTCTATGGCTATTGTATAGACTACTCGACCCGCAGTGGTATAAATTTCAGCTGAAGCTAAATCATTGTTTGCTGAGATAATGTTTAAGTGATCGTTGGCCGGATTTGGGAAAATAGCCAGACTTTCTTCCCAGTTTTCAACAACACCTGCAAAGGCGACTTGCTCTTTGTTGAATTTGATTTTTCCAGTCATGCTTCCTCCAAAGTGTGTGAAGAAAACTTTCCATACATCTCCTTCAACTGTTTGGATGAAGTAAGTCATAGAATCTTCAATGAAGTAGCTAAAAGTTGGGAAATCAAAAGTTTTCCAGTCGTATCCAATCTCGGAAAGGTTAGGCGAGAATGTTCCAGTAGTATGATCTGCTTCATCTTCAGGAACGTCAGTAATTTCAGCAACGTTTACATCAACATTTGAGAAAGCACCTGTTACACCTCCAATGTATCCTGGAGCCAATTCTTCCGCATAATTGATAAACAAAATGTCCCAATCCGTTTTAGGAGGGTCTAAATCAATCTCCTCGCCTGCTGATAAATCAAAGTAAGCGAAGTTTTTTCCACTGTAATCACTTTTAGCAATGGTTTTAAACTCTTCACCACTGTTGTCCAAATTGGCATAGTGGAAGCTATAAGTTCCAGAAGCTAGTTTGTTGATGATTAGTTTTTTGAATTCACCGTCAGCAGATTCTAAAACGTAAAGATTTTCTCCGTTAATGTGGTGAGTAGTACTGTTGTAAATTCCCCATCCTAAATCAGCAGCATCGTCCGGATCACCTCCTTTGTTCAAGGCTCCATCCCACCAACTTTCATTTCCGTTGATGTAGCTATCCCAACTGTAAAGGCCTGCTGTGTCTAATGTTGCAAAGTCAGCGGTGTCACCGTCATAAAGGTAAAGGTCCTGCTGAATTCCGTTAAGGCGAATAGTAGCACCAAATGAGCTTACGTCAAAGGCTAAATCCCAGGCAGTGTTGTCTACATTGGCAACTTCACCATCGGCAAAACTGTAGTAAGAACGATTGGCATATCCCATTCCAAGAGAAACCGAATCCTCTTCTTGTGTAAATCCAAACCCTCCGGCTAAGATCATTGAACTAAGTAGTATTTCTTTTTTCATTTGTTATTTTTAATTAGATTAATTCTAAATAATTAGCGAAACAAAAGGTTGACCTCAGAGTAAAGTCAACCTTTGTCAATCAACTATTTACGAAACAATAAACTTCTTTACGATATCAACTAATTCTGTTTTAGCGGCTTTTTGACCTTGTTCGATGTACTTTTCTCCCAAAGCAAAAACTTCTTCCCAAAGCATTTTTTCATTCACCTTTTTCTTAATGGCGATATCTTCTTTGTTGGAGAAAATAGAATCCCAGTGTTTACGAACAACACCCCAGAATTTTTCATACTTCTGCCACCAGTCAATTGCCGCTTGGCATTTTGATGTAGCTTGAGATTTGTATCGGTTAAATCCTTTTTCTTCGGCTAAAATCTTGTCACCGCTAGTGTTTCTAACAATCTTAATGTTGTCTTGCTCATGTAACCAACCGTAGTCAGTGATTTCGTGTCTGTTTCCACGACTTAATACATTGTAGTCGCTACGTTTTGAATATTCTCTTCTTGGAAGTGGAGAGTCACTTCGGCTTTCCCAATAATGTTTTCCATCAACGTGAACCCAGGTACCAGATCCTTGGTAACGAGGACTGTCATCTACCTGATAAACTTTTTGTGTCCACTGACCTTTAACTTCTTCTTTGGATTTAGCAAGGTACTTCCATTTAAAGTCACCGTCATAGTTCCAAAACTCAGTGTTTTCATAAATCCAGTCTTGTCGCCAATGCTTAACGATGTGACCACCGCCTACAACTAAAATGTGCTGAATCACAATTTTATCATCTGATTCCTCTACGACAAATGCATACTCTGCATCGGCGTGAGAATGATAATCCTTGTGAAATTCATAGTTAGTGTCCGGACTGAATGTTTCTGTATAATCAAAATCAATTTCGAAGCATCCACACATGGATTTGATAGCTTCTTTGTCCAATTCTTTTTTGTCTTGAGCAAAAGATGTTGCTGTAAAAAGCAAAACGATTAGGGTTGTAAAAGTAAATTTCATTGTCATCAAATTTTTGACAAAGCTATTTTCGATTTGCTGCTATGGCAATACCATTTTTTAGGTATTCGATCATTTTTGGGTCAAAATACCACAAAAGTGGTAGTCGAAAAAAGAGGGGTGCATTCTAATTTTGTACTCATGTTTTTGAAATTATTTTTAGCAACTACAACGTTGTTTTTCAGCTTATTACAATTGGATGAAAAACAAGTAGAATCAAAAGAAACGGGCATCGTTTTGGATTCTCTCAACAATTCTATACAATTAACTCATGACCAAATGGGAACGCCGGCATTTTACTTCAGCGAGGTTTTTACACCGGTTTGTAATAACTCAGATTGTCTTCCTATTCGAATAAATCTTCGATGGAATTTGGATGGAGATTTTCATTCATACCAATTACCCCAAAATGAAATTCTGACCAAAACAGAGCATGCTCCTTTTACGGATTTTGATTACGCTCATTTGGATGAAATTTTGAGAGATACTTTGAGTGCACTGCATGAGCATTCGGTTAAAACTTTGGAGCGGGAGCATGAAAAAGAATCGGAATCGGTTGATGGAGTGAGTGGAGCTACCAGTATGTTACCAACGGGTTCTTATGTGCCGCAGGCTATTTTTACTTCGGTTAGGTTGTGGCATTTGGTTCATGATGTCAAACCACAACTCATCAGCTATACGCAAGATCAACTGTTATTAAAGTACTCTGCGGATCAATTTATTTTTAGAGAAGATGTTCCGGCAAGTATATTAGCATTACATTTTTTACTAAAATCAGAGGAAAATCCGCTGCAAAAAATGAAGGATATTCTTCCCAAGCTACCCGAATCTATTTTATTAAAATTAATGCCTTATTTGTCTTCCAAAGGAATGACAGATGCTGAGTTAGCAACAAAATTTATAGGTCGTTATGAAAAGGGTAGCGCGGATATTCGGGAATCCATCGAAACATTTTGGAAAGGACTGGATGACTCGTTTGTTCTCAAACAAAATTTGCTTCAAAAATCATTAGAGAATCAGGAATTTTTTGGAATTACGTATCAGTTGTTGGAGCAAGATAAATTGTGGGAAGAGAAGTTATATCATCAAGTTATTGACTTTTGTGAAACTGAACGTAATTTGAGCCGACGCGCAAAAATGAAAAAACTCTTGCTAAGTCGATCATCTTCTTATCCAAAGTCAGTTAAAAAGCGAATTAAAAAACTGAATTGGTAAAATAAATCTTCAGCCTGTTTATTGTATTAGAAGTATTTAATATTCTAATCCCTTTTTGTAAATTAAACCATTGGCTTTTAGCCAGAAGAACCAAACGATCATTTAATTGTTCTTTTTTAAAGAGCAAGGTTGAAAATATTTTGGGTTCATAATCGTCTAAGAAAAGGTGAAGGATAAACAGAAGCATATCAGAAGCAGTTTTGTGTTCAGCAAACATGTTGAGGAACAAAAAACGCCCTTTGAAAAGCTCTTTGACATTTTCATGGAGTTAATCACTTATACCTCAGGTGATGTGGATGAAACTTTGGATTGGATGCGGCAGTTGGATGAAGAGTATCACTTGACCACTCCTGATTATACTTTGGATGATTTTGTAGAAGACTTAAAGCGAAAAGGCTTTTTGCGGGATGAAGATGAAAACGGAAGTGGAGTGGCCATTACAGCCAAAACAGAACGAGCCATTCGGCAACATGCCTTAGAGCAAATTTTTGGTAACCTCAGAAAGTCGGGCTATGGGAATCACCGAACCAAACATTTGGGCAAAGGAGATGATTTAACGGGCGAACTTCGAAACTACTCATTTGGTGATGGGTTGGATAAAATTGCCATGACCGAAAGTATTCGTAATGCTCAGTTGAATCACGGAATAGGTGACTTTCAATTGCACGAACAAGATTTGGTGGTCAACGATACCAATCACAAATCGCAAATGAGCACGGTATTGATGATAGACATCAGCCACAGCATGATTTTATATGGTGAAGATCGAATTACTCCAGCTAAAAAAGTAGCTATGGCTTTGGCCGAACTCATTAAAACTCGTTATCCAAAAGACAGTTTAGACATTATTGTTTTTGGAAACGATGCCTGGCCAGTTAAACTCAAAGATCTGCCTTATTTGCAAGTGGGGCCTTTTCACACCAATACGGTAGCTGGAATTAATTTGGCCCTGGATATTTTGAGAAGAAAGCGGCAAACTAACAAGCAAATTTTCATGATTACCGATGGTAAACCATCTTGCTTAAAATTGCCTAACGGAGAGTATTACCAAAATAGCTTTGGACTCGATCCACACATCGTGGATAAATGTTACAATATGGCTCGTCAGGCTCGAAAGTTGAAAATTCCAATCACAACTTTCATGATTGCACAAGATCCTTATTTAGTGGAATTTGTGAGCAAGTTTACTGAAGAAAATCAAGGGAAAGCTTTTTACACCGGACTGAAAGGTTTGGGCGAAATGATATTTGAAGATTACGAAACCAATCGAAAAAAACGCATAAACGGATAAAAATGAATTGGCAAGAGATAAAAACATTAGGAGAATTAAAAAAGACCAATTACCAATCAAAATCGGTTAAGGAGGAATTACGAGCTAACCTCATTGAAAAATTAAGCTCAGGAGAGGAGAGTTTTGAAGGAATCATAGGTTATGAACATACTGTAATTCCTCAATTACATAGCGCAATTTTGTCAGGACATAACATTAACCTCTTAGGTTTACGAGGTCAGGCAAAAACAAAAATTGCACGGTCATTAATTCATTTGCTGGATGAATGGATGCCAGTGGTGGAAGGATCCGAAATCAATGATGATCCACTCAATCCTATTTCCAAATTTGCTCAGGAATTGATTGAAGAAAAAGGAGATAATACGCCTGTTGGTTGGATTCACCGATCGAATCGTTTTTACGAAAAGCTGGCTACTCCGGACGTAACTGTGGCCGATTTAATAGGTGATGTCGATCCAATAAAAGCAGCAAATTTAAAGTTGTCTTATGCCGATGAAAGAGTAATTCACTACGGCATGATTCCACGAGCTAACCGAAGCATTTTTGTCATCAATGAATTACCGGATTTACAAGCTCGAATTCAAGTTTCGCTCTTCAATATCTTGCAAGAAGGAGACATTCAAATAAGAGGTTTCCAGCTGCGAATGCCTTTAGATATTCAGTTCATTTTTACAGCAAATCCAGAGGACTATACCAATCGTGGAAGTATTGTTACACCACTTAAGGATCGAATTGGTTCCCAAATTCTAACGCATTACCCAACTGACATTGAGCTGGCGAAACAAATTACAGGACAGGAATCCCGTATTTCGGAAACAGCCAAAGAAAAAATCTACGTTCCCGAGCTGGCTAAAGAGCTGATAGAAGAAGTAAGTTTTGAAGCCCGTAAAAATGATTACATCGATGTAAAAAGTGGTGTTTCTGCTCGAATGAGTATTACGGCTTTTGAAAACCTAATGAGTACGGCCGAATTGAGGATGTATGCAAGTGGCGAAAAGCAAACGGCAGTTCGCATGAACGACTTTATGGGAATTATTCCGGCCATTACAGGTAAAGTGGAACTGGTTTACGAAGGAGAGCAGGAAGGGGCTGAATCTGTAGCCTTAATATTGTTGGGCGAGGCCATAAAAAGTCGTTTTGCGAAAATATTTAGAGAAATTAAAAAACTCTCCAAACCAGGAGTCTATGATGAATTTGATGAGGTGGTAGAATGGTTTGCAACCAACAGCACCTTTGAACTTCAATTAAACACCTCAGAAGAGGACTACAAAGCAGCTTTAAACTCCATTCTCCCTTTAGATAAGATTATCGACCAGCATTGCCCGGAAATTTCAGAAGCCGATCGTCCTTTTTACAAGGAATTCTTACTCTGGGGATTGGTTGAATATAAAAAGCTGGATAAGAAAAAGTCCCAGCAAATGATACAGTTTGAGGATAACTTGCTTTCTGGAATTCGAAGTAGGATGGAATAAAGGACACAACAGAATTTTTTACTAAAATTCTCGTTAATCAAACATGCGACTTCTCCTAACCCTTGTATTGCTGGGCATAAATCTGCTCGGATTCAACCAATTGTTGCAATGGACAGAGAAGGATCCTTTTCCGGGTTTAGCCAGAGATGATGCCGCTTCTTTTTACCTCAAGGGTAAGGTATATTGCGGGAGCGGAAACCACAGTGGTTTTGGTCAAAGTAATCGCTTTTACGCCTATGATATTCAGCTCAATAAATGGAATGAGGTTGCTACTTTTCCAGGGCAAAGTCGACAATATGCTCAGGCAGAAGTAGTGAATGACAAAGCTTATTTTTTTGGAGGAGTCAGTCCTTCCAACCAAGCTTTAAACGATGTATGGGAGTATGACTCGGATACCGACTCTTGGATTCAAAAATCGGATTTTCCCGGTATGGCCAGATGGGCTGCAGTTAGTCTGATTTTGGAGGATAAAATTTTTTACGGAAGTGGACGAAATCCAACCGAATCTTTTAATGACTTTTGGTTATATGATCCTAAAAATGATGAATGGGAACAGCTAACGAATTTACCTGATTTGCCCATTTTTGAAATGGTGGGATTTAATTTATACGGCAATGCCTATGTAGGATTGGGAAAAGATTGTACCGATGTTTTTCGAGCCAACTTTTGGCGATATAATCTTCATCAAAATCAATGGACATCAATTGCTGATTTTCCAGGAGGTCCTCGGTGGTATGCTGTTGGACAGCAGCTAAACGGAAAAGGATTTGTGGGAGGGGGAACTTCCGAATCGGGAACGTTTTATGATGATTGGTGGACCTATGATCCCATTACACAAGCCTGGAAAAAAGCAGAAAATTTACCAAAAGCACATCGGGGATCAACCATCTGTCGAAATCCGTCAAATGAACTTTATGTTTTGTGTGGTTTACATGGAACAGAAGGACGATTGAAACAATTTTTAACCTTCGGAAATCAAGGTAATACTTCCGAAACCAATTCGCAGTTTATTCATTTAGCTCAAGAAAATAAACTGCTCATCAATTCCCTCCAAATAGGTGATGAACTGCTGGTTTTTAATCTCTCCGGAAATTTGATTTATGAGGCATCTGTTGTAGAAGATCATATTCAAATTGATTTGGCTGGTTGGAGTAGAGGGATGTATGTCTTTAATGTTGCTGATCAAAAATTTAAGCTCGTACTCTTTTGATAAAATTTGACCCTTTTTCGGTTGAAAAGAGGTAAATTAAGGCTCATGAAAAAGACTTTTTTCTTAATCCTACTTTTAATCTCTTTTGGTGTATTTGGCCAAAATCGTTTCGGTCAAATTGCGGTTACTGGAGGTCCTACTTACAGCTTATTAAGAGGAATTCACAGAGTTCCCTTTCGGGATTTTGACAATAAATTTGACTTTACGGTGGGTGGTCAGCTTAATTTGGATTGGGCTTTTTTACGACGATTAAGTCTTGGTGCTGGTTTTACCTATCAAATCCACCGCCTTAATATTTATGACTATCAGTACGAGCAAAATGGCCAAACTTTTACTGAAAATCCCACCCAAACAATTTATGTTTCGGGAGGATACGGTAGAGTTTTAATTCACCCATTACAGTTTTTTGATTTTTACGACGAAAAGTTTGATGCCTATTTGGGTGGTCAAATGCACATGATCTTCTTTCAAACCGAAAACAACAGCGGCGATCCCGATTTTCATCAGGTATCCGTTGGGGTAAACCAAGTTCCCGGAGTAGTGGGTGGAATCCGTTATTATCCAACACCTTTTTTCGGCCTATATGCTGAGGCTGGAATTCCAGGTCCGTATACCTTTTCGCTCGGAATTGCATTCCGAAGTGCTGGACGTGATCGTTTTTTTGGAAAATAAGTGTAATCTATTCCCCTTGAAACCTCCGTTTTTACTTGGGAAAACGGCAAATTCTTTTATATTTGTATAGAACTGAAAGAACTACTACTTAATGCCCTTAAAGGTCCTTGTCATAAGTATTTTTGTACTAGGAGGCTGGAGTGTTTTTGCTCAAAAACTTCCGCCGGGTGAGAATTCATTTTTTAAAAAGTACGATCGTTCTCATATCACTCCTGAAATTCGCAGAAAAGGAGGAATAAGTCTTGGAGGCGTAGCAGGTTTTCATACCCCTTTTGGAAATCAAATTGATAACGGTGTTGAACCTAATTTTGGATTTCACCTGGCTTACAATCACATGTATGTTCGTAGGCGAAGACTTTTAATGTCTCAGGAAGGAAAGACAACCGATGAGTTTCAAAGTGGTTGGGGAGTTAGTGTTAATGTTCACATGGATATGCAGGCATTGGTTTACGGTTATTTTTATCGCCCACTGATTCGGATGTACACGCCCATTTTCAGGATATATTTAATCAATGAATATGGCTTGGGAGCCCATTATGATCCTGTTCCAACTATTGAAGGACAAAGGCGTGTAAGTCCATCCTTTTTCTTTGAACCCATTCGTTTAAAGTTTAGCAATACGCCTATCTTTTTTCACTTAACTGGAGCTTCCTCCTTCAAGAATAATATTTTATCAAAAAAACCACTGAATGTTTCAGTATTAGGAGGGTTTAGAATCTATTTTTACAACTATAGTTGAGTAAGAAAATTGGCATATTGATTTGTGTTTTGTGGAGCTGTTCTCTTTGGGCTCAGGAAGTTAAATTTGGGATAACTACCGGAACGCACCTTTTTTATCGCATTAGCCTTAAGGATGCCTTTTACTTTCCCGAAAACTCTTTTACTGGTTATCAAGAAAGTAGTGCCGGAACCGGAGTGATCAATAAAAACAGCATGGCCAATTCATTTTTTCTGGGGTCTACTATTAATGGCTCATACAAAAGATGGACTGCAACGCTCGAACCTCAGTACTTTTATCAGCGAACTACTTTACGCTTTACCAAACCCATTTCGGTAAATCGTGTTTTTGGGAAAAAGGCTTTTCGTTTACCCGTCTATATTTCCTACAAACTTTGGAAAAAAGAAAACAGTACATATCTCTTTGGAGGTTTGATTTTTCATAAAGAAACCAATTACGATTTTCAAAGTCCAGGAACGGAGGTTTACTTTAACGGTGTTGAATTTGGACAAAACTCAATTGACTATGGAGACAATCATTTTTATCGAGCTTTGTACACCGAAAAGGGCTATTGGAGCTATACCTTTGGAATTGGAAAAATCACCCGTAGAGGAGTCAATTACGGAGTTCGTTTTCATCGACGTCTCAATCTTGAAAGTCGTGGAATAATGGCCGATATTTTTAATGTCGAATTTATGATCAACCTAAACGTAGTTTCTACTAAAGATTTTACGAAAAAGCACTTTTTATATGTGGACTAGGTCAATGATCATATCACTGTTGGTTGTGTTGTCATTTGGCTGTAAAAAGGCAGAGTTTTACGACTTTAACCCCGAAGAAAATTTGGTGGTGGATACGGCCACTTACCTTCGCTCGGCCAATTTTGTGTCTTATGTTGGAAATCAGTTAACAGTGGAGTTAAGTATGGTTACCTTCAATGGCCTTGAATGTGAAAATAGCTACGACAACAGTCTGTTTTCTGATTCTGTTTTCACCGACAGTTTATCAGCAGATGACCTTACCTATACATACACTTCTGTCTTCCAGCAAACGGCCTTGCCAACACCTTATTCATCAGCATTTCTTTTAAACACAAATAACCGTTATTGGTACAATGAGAGGGACATTTTTTACTATTATCGTCGTTATTTAGAGCAGATAGGATTGCTTAGTACATCGCAATCGGCTTTGGCCGAAATTAGTCCGCAATTAGGAGATGAGGTTCAGTGGATTCAGGAAGATGGAAATTCGTCCTATTTTAACAACAGTCGTGATTTTAGTTTGATGGAATTTTATAATCGCACTTATGTGGGCGAAGGATTGGGAAATGTGAATTTTTACATGAATGAGGAGGAGTTTTTAACTGCCCTTTCAAAAATGATCAATGATTTAGCAAACGATGATAATGCTACCGGAGAAAAATCCATCGTCATCTTCACTCATTTCGATCTTGAAAAAAATCCCAATGAAAACACTGATCAGCTAAAAGAGGTTATTAATGAGGCCATTGCTGCTGATATTAGCCTTAACTTTTTAGGAGTTTCTTTCAGTGAGTATATGTACATAATGGCCACAGAAACCGGTGGTTTTATGTGTGAAAATGATAATGCTTTGGAGTTTCAAAATGGAGGCGAATTACCAACTACACCCGTTCAGGATCTTGCCGTTTATACACAAAACTTACACCAAATTATATCGCATGATGTCAATGAGCATCGAGCTACTTTAACTATTACAAACACAGGCCCAGCTTTTGCTTCCGGACAGTTTTATGGGTTTTCATTTATTTACGGAGAAGACGTTTACCGCTTTGGGGTAGAGATTCCATGAAAAAGTTAATTGGCATATTAGTTCTTTTAAGTTCGTTTTTTGCAACGGCTCAGGTTGAGCTGGCAGTTCAAAAAGGGCATTCTGATATCATTGAATTATTGGAGTTTTCGCAGAGTGGAAAATATTTGGCATCTAAAGCGGTTAATAATGAGGTCATAATCTGGGATGTTATTTTGGGTAAAACACTAGGTTCGTTTAGTGTAAATGAAAAAGAAGAGGTGATTGGAATGAAGTTTACGCCGGATGAAGCAGAACTAAAGTTAAAAACCAAATACACCACCATTTTCTACAACATTCAGGGAGAAGGGGTTATTCGTAAACATGATGCCGATACCTCCTATCGTGACAAAGAGTATTTTTTGGATGAGGCGGCTAATTTTGAAACTTTTTTGATTGATGGGGCCATTAAAAAGAAGAGGAGAGACAAGCGATTTAAGAAGTATAAACTGGCAGTAACTTACCTCAATGCTCCCTTTAAGTCTTTTGACGTTCACCGGGGTTTGAATTTAATTATTGGAGTTGCAGCTGATGAAAAAATTTATGTCTACAACTACAAAAATGGGATGCGCCAAAAGGTATTGGGAGGACACAATTCTGAGATTAGGGATGTTCGTTTTACCAAGGACGGAAAGTACTTTGCTACGGCAGGGAAAGATAGAAGTATCATTTTGTGGCGAACGCGCGATTTTAGAATAGAAAAACGATTGTCTTCTGATGTCTATAAGAAGAAAACAGCTACTTTTTCGCAGGATGGTTTGCGCATTTATGTGGGAGATGAACTGGGCTATATTTACTCGATTGATCTAAGCACGGTCTTTCCAAAAATTGAGGTGACTCAACCTAATTTTCATTCGGTAAACCGAATTGTTCGTTCGCCTCGTGGATTTGGGTATTTCGTGGCCTCTTCTAACAACAATGTTTATTATAAAGAAGATCCGCTTGATGCCGATCCGATCCGCAAATTCCAATTTCGTGACCGGGCCATTACCAAAACTCGAAGGCTGTTATTGCAAAGTGGATTTAATACCTATCAGGAACCGTTTGGTGAAGTAACTTCCTGTGAAGTTTCTCCGAGTGGAACAAAAATTCTCTATACCGGTAACTGTGATATTCCTAATATCTCTTATGCTCACGTTGAAAAGAGAAAGGTGAAACATTTATACAATAGTGACAGTGATAGCCTTTGGTCGCAATGGTCTGATGTGGCTTGGCTTTCGGATAGCACTTTTGTTACCATATTGGAATCGTCCAACATGATTTATACCTGGGATATCTCTCACAAACGAAGAGTTTTGGTGAAAACAGATGTCTTTCCTTTTGAGATTGAAAATGTGTTGTCATTGGGGAATAACCACTTGTGGATTAGCTCTAAAGATCAGGGACAATATTTGTTTAACACAGCCAACCGTAAGTTGGAGAAAAAAATCGACCGTCAGGTAAAAAACCTCTTTAAACATGAAAACTATGTCATTTTAGCAACTGCCGAACATGATATTGTTTTTTGGGATCGCGAAACCGAGAAGATTTATCATACTTTCAGAGGACACAGTGAACAAATCAACGACCTCAATTTTCATCCCAGCAAAAACCTTTTTATTAGCTCTTCAGATGATGGAACGGTGAAATTATGGAACATGGATGAAAAGAAACTGATTGTTTCCATTATCCCATTCCGTACAGAGGAATTTGTATTCATTACGGATGAAAATTATTACCTCATCACCAAAGGTGCTATGGGCGAAATAGGTTTTAAAGAAGGTGGACAGTTTTTCTTCCCTGAGCAATTTGACCTAAAGTATAATCGACCGGATATTGTATTGAAAGAAATGGGCTTCTCCAATCAGGAACTCATTGCTGCTTATAACAAGGCGTATCAAAAAAGACTTAAGAAGCTAAACTTTACCCAGGATCAAATTACAGCCGATTTTCATTTGCCTGAAACGGAAATATTGAACCTAAATTCACTTCCCACCAAAACCGATCAATCAACTTTAAACCTTCAATTGAAATTCTCGGATCAGCTATATACATTGGATCGTATTAACCTTTACGTGAATGATGTAGCTGTTAAAGGGAAAGATGGAATTGATTTACGAAAAGATAATGTTAAAGAATTTGAAGGGAGGTTTGCGATTGACCTGGCACATGGCGAAAATAAAATTGAAGTTTCGGTTTTAAATCAAGCTGGAGCGGAGAGCTACAAACAAACGGTTTTAATTGAAAGTACTGCCGGTAAAAAGAAACCCGATCTGTACTTAGTCACCCTGGGAGTTAGTAAGTACAAGGACAAAGAGTTTAATTTAGAGTATGCGGCAAAAGATGCGAAAGATATGGCAAAATTATTCGCAACTAATTCCTATTTCAACGAAGTTAAAACCAAGTCACTGGTGGATGAAAATGTGAAGTTAGAACGCTTAAAAGAACTAAAAGCGTTTATTGATTTAGCCGATATCAATGACATTGTGGTGGTGTTTGTCGCTGGTCATGGAGTATTGGACAATAACTTTGATTACTTCTTTGCTTCTCATGATATGGACTTTAATAATCCAGCTCTTCGGGGAATTCCGTATGAGGAGGTAGAAGGTTTACTGGACGGAATCAGAGCTTTGAAAAAGCTTTTGTTTTTAGATACTTGCCATTCAGGAGAGGTAGATAAAGATGATTTGGAAGAAGATCTCATGCCTGCTTCAGAGCAAGGTGATTTGATCTTTAGATCGGCGGGAGTGAATGTGAAATTAAAAGGTGAGGCCTTATTGGATAGTGAAGGTGATGGAGCTTTTGGGCTTCAATCCATCAATGAACTAATGCGGACGGTTTTCTCTGATTTGCGAAAAGGAACCGGGGCTACTGTTATTTCCTCTTCAGGTGGTGAGGAACTCTCTATTGAAAGTGAGATTTATAAAAATGGATTGTTTACCTACTGTTTGCTCAATGGTTTGGAAAACAAACAGGCCGATCTAAATAGAGACAATCAAATTGATGTTTCAGAATTACAACTTTATGTCCGAGATGAAGTAACCCGTCTGTCTCAAGGAAAACAAACTCCAACCTCCCGAATCACTAATGATGAATTAGATTATCGTCTGTGGTAAAATAATTGATGAAGAAGGAAAATATGACGTCGAAAGAAAAGTATGTTGGAGCTTTTGGGATAGAGATTAAAGAAGAAGAAAAACAAAATCATCGCTGGTATAAGAAGGTTATCGAGCTTGAAGGTGAGCAGAAGAAAATACTGTCTTATTATAAGGGAGAGTTGGACTACATTATCTATTACCTCAATTCACTTGAACAAGATTCAGAAGTACTTACTGAGCTAAAAGAAGCTCACCCAAATTGCGAATCTTTCTATCTCATAGAAAAAGAAAAGAAGGATGGTTATAATATAGAACATGAGAGGATTTATCATGAAGGAAACGACATTTATCCGTGGATTCATCGTTCAGTAGTAAATGAAGAAGGAGAGCATATCTGTTCGGAAAATATAACGCTAGGTAAGTTATTTAGTATTGATAATAGTAGGCAAGAGGAAAGTGTAAGAACCAAGTACTTTTACAACGAATTTATGTACGCTCAATTCACCAGCGTAGATGAGGTGATTAAAGATTCGGATTTTTTGGTTTTTGAAGCAAAATATAAACCGGACGGTAGTTTTGATCATGCCAAATTTGCTCCCGTTGGAACGGATCAAAACCGCTATTATGAAGCAGTTGATTATGACGAGCTTGTAGCCCGTTGTAATTTGAGTACCAAATGGGCCAAATATTATTTTACTGACACTTTTTTACCATCTAATTCACTCGATTAAAAAAGAGCCCAAAACAATTATAGTGTTGATTTTTAGTTGCTTGAAAACGGACCAATATTAAGAAATTGTTAAAGCTTCATTTTTTGGACAACTCTCCTTTTTCCAATATTGTAGGTAAGGCACTGGGATAACCAAAAATTTAAAAAAATGAAAAAAGTATTTTTATTCTCTTTTTGCCTTGCAGGGCTCTTTATGTACTCATGTTCAAAAGTTGGAGGAGGAATGGGATTTGAAGGAGATGAATACAATGAGCATGGCGAAAGCCCTTTTTACGACGTTTCTGACCATCCAATTTCTACTTTTTCAATTGATGCTGATGGAGCTTCTTATGCTAATGTACGAAGCTACCTTTTAAATGGAATCAAAGCACCACAAGCTGCAGTTAGAACTGAGGAAATGCTCAATTATTTTGATTTGGATTATCCTTACGAAGGACCACATCCTTTTTCCGTGAACACTGAGTTAAGTGATTGTCCCTGGAACGAAGAAAATAAATTATTACGGATTGGGTTAAAAGGAAAACCAATGGCCACCAGCGAGCGTTTGCCTGCCAATTTTGTCTTTTTAATTGATGTTTCCGGATCTATGAAAGCCGATGATAAACTTGAATTACTCAAAGATGGATTCAAGACCTTTGTAGATCAAATTGAGGCTAAAGATCGTATCTCCATTGTCACCTATTCAGGTAAAGTAAAAACGGCTTTAGAACCAACTCCAGGATCACAAAAAGAGACCATTAAAAAAGCCATTGACAAACTCAAAGCAAGTGGAGGAACTGCAGGGGGACAAGCCATTCAGGATGCGTATGCCCTGGCCGAAATGAACTATGTCCCTAATGGAAATAACCGTATTATTTTAGGAACAGATGGGGATTTTAATATTGGAATTTCTGACGAAGATGAGTTGGTTGAGCTGATTGAAGAAAAGCGGAAAAGTGGAGTTTACTTGACCGTTTTAGGTGTTGGTCGGGGTAATTTGAAAGAAGGGAAGATGGAGCAATTGGCCAATAACGGAAATGGGAACTATGAGTACATCGATAATCTAAAACAAATGAAGAAAATCTTCATTTACGATTTTATGAAGTTTTACACCGTAGCAAAAGATGTAAAAGTTCAAATGAACTTTAATCCCAACACAGTCCAGTCTTACCGTTTAATAGGATACGAAAACAGAGGTTTGGATACAGATGATTTTGAAGATGATGATGAGGATGCAGGAGAGTTAGGAGTTAATCAAAACGTAACGGCATTGTACGAAATTCAATTGGCATCAAGTGATGTAAAAGGAGAGGAACCAACTGCTACTTCTGAAGCAATTGGAGAGTTAGATTTTAGATACAAACAACCAAATGGTGCAAGCAGTACTGAGTTTGGTGTTGTTATTGGAAATGATCCACAATCGTTTGAATCTTCTTCGGATTTTCAAAAGTTTACAGCAGCAGTGGCTTCTTTTGCCATGCTAATAAGAGATTCTGAATATAGTGGAACCAGTAGCTTTTCAAATGTAATAAGCTGGCTTAATGAATGCGATTTAAGCGATCCACACGGATTTAAAGCTGAACTTAAAACATTGGTAAGCGAAGCAAGTTTGATCTATTAATTCATACATTAAGGTTGAGTTGAAAGCCCCAAAAGGGGCTTTTGATTTTTTTATTGGAATAATTTGTCAATCCATTGATCAAATTAGTACAATACCGTATTTGATTTTAATGTGAAAAGGTTAGATTTGAGTCTAACCCATTAGAAATCATCCTATCAGATGCGATTTTATATTGTACTATTATTATTCTTAAATGGAAGTTTATATGGACAATCCGAACTTCCCGAAGTGAAAGGATATTCTTTGAAAGCCTGCGGGGATAAACCCTATGCAATTGCCCAAAAAAAGAGTAAAACCGGACTTTACGACTTGCGTTCCAAATCCTTTGTATTAAAGGCTAACAAGTCATTCTATCATTTTGATGAGCAGTCGGGGTTTTTGTTTGTAGCCAATGCTGCAAATACTGTTTCTACTTATAACCTCAATTATGAAGGAGATGAGCTGTGTTTGATCAAAGAAGCCAACAGAAAAGTGATCTTCAATAAAGACGATTACCAGCAGTTTTTTGGTGATGACGAAGTCTATTTAACCAATTTAGAAAAGTGTCAGGTAGACACTGTTCCTGAAGGTTCATCAGCGGCAGGAATTCCTAATTCAGGACTGGAATGTTATGAAAACTTTGTGCTCGTTTTAGAACGCAGGCCAAGCTTTATTGACCCCTTTGATGCCCCCTTACACAGTATCGTTTATCCAAATGAGGATTCGATTGATTATGATGGAAATTCAGTTTATCCACCTGCCGACCCTGCTATTTTAAAATCGGGTATTTATGATCGTACAAAATCAAAATGGGTGGTTCCACAGCAATATGCTAGAGTGCACGTATTCAGGAACTTTTTCATCGCTGAAGGAACCATTTTGGATGAAGAAGGCCTGGAAGATGAAGATTATGTGGACGTTTACCAAATAAAGGAAGATGGAGAAGTGGTCTTGGCACTGAAAAACATTAAAAGCAACGAAGAAATTCCAGCTGAACTTTTTTTGGAAGGCACGAAGTTTAAACGTGATCGCGACCCTATCTATTTCTTTACTGGAGAGGGAACCAAAAAAGGCTTGATAAAAATTCAGTTTTTTGAATACCTGCTGGAGTATGACTATTCAACCCAAACCGGCTTATCCATGTTTGAAGTTGATACCATTTTTGATTCAGCTTATGATTTTGTGGTGAAGCTAGGAAGGGATATCTCTCGTTTTGTGGCGAGAAAAGGAGGTGAGTTTTTCATGAAATATCATGATTATGATAAAACGTACAACTTTCCGCTGAGCTGGAAGAGCGACTACCGTTATTTTTATGATTCCAGAGATGGGGCCGAGGGCTATGAAATCGATGGAAAATCCTATGCTCCGGATCACCAAAGGATGGACGCAGAAAACACCTTTGAGTTGATGTTGAGTGAACCAAAACCAATTTTAGAAAACACATCAACGAAGTATTTTGAAGAAGGAATTGAATTTATGCGTGATTCTCTAATCTATGTTCAAGTAAACCAAGGAGAAGATGAGGTTTTGACACCACTTATGAGTGAGGAGTTCTGGGAAGACTCAATCGACATCGACGGAAATGTAGTATACCTTAGACCCAATCCAGGCACTTACGAATCCGGACTTTATGATCCGCAAAAAGAGGAATGGATTTTTAAACGAAAATACTGCTACATTTTGGACATGGGCAAGGGCTTTTTGCTGTGTCGAACACTGTTGGATGAATATGGAAATGTAAAGGATTATGTCTATGATTTTGTGGACAATGAGGGAAATTATGCCTTTAAAGAAGTGAATGAAATTTATATTCGGGATGACATCAATTATGCAAAATATTGTTTACCGAAATATGAAATTGATTCGGTTTTTTCTGTGGATTATTTTTCTTCAGCGCCAGAGTGTTATTTCATGTCCGGGAATAAAATGGGAGCTGGAAATTGGATGGAAAATGAAATCCATCATCACCCAAAAGACTATTTGTGGTACGATCCTGAATTTGGGGTAAGTTTAGAATTAGAAGGAGAAGAAATTCAGGTAAAAATGGAGAAGAATAGTTTCAATTTTAACTTATCTCAAGCTGGGCTGGAATTAACTTTTTATCCTATCTCAACAGGTTGGGAATACGATACGCAATGGCATTTGAGAAAGCGATTCGCAGGAACTGATAGTACGGTCTATTTTAATAAAGATTTGAAGGTAATGGCAACTGAGGCTTTTGAAGGAAGCTATACTAGCGAGCAAGTGAAAAGGAACTTTCATCCTAACCGTAGTTTCCAAATAAAGAAGTTGAATGATTCTTTGGTTTACATTGAGAACTATTTATATGATTACTATTCTGATTTTCCGTTGATGAGTGAGATTTGGGTTTTTGAAGATTCAATAAATGAAGACGGGGATGTTGTGTACCCAGTACCAGAACCGGGTTATAGTCGATCAGGAGTTTATAATTACAAAACCAAAAGATGGTTTTTGTCGCCACAATATCAAACCATAAATTATAATGATGGAGAATTCATCATTGAACATCCCATGCGAGATGAATTTGGCATTTTATTGAGTGAAAGTCGGTATAGCATTCTAAAAACGGATGGGAGTTATCTATTTAAGGAAGTGAGAGGACTAGAGCTTCCCGAGCGTTATATCTACGGAGATGATTAGGCTAGAATTTCCTGGATGATCTTGAGATGATGTTTGGTATGGATTTCTAAAAAACGAATGCTTTGTTGGGTATTAATCCGTCCAATATATTGATGCCGAAAATGAGCTTTTGGATCGAGCTTTTGTAAGTCAGTAAAAGCTTCTTTTGTTAATCGGTGAATAACCTCCAAACTTTTAGAATTCACATCCCGTTTGGCAATAACCATCCTGGGAGCCTTTGCCTTTCCTCTCGCAATGGATCCAGTGAGCAACATCAACTGACGGCCCCAATGAAAAGAATAACGATAACCTTTAGGGTTAGACTGCTTAAGAGCATGGGTTACCGCAATAATCACCCTAAATGCATGATCAATGTGCCATCCCACATTTTTAGTAGAAACTTTGTGATTCGTTTGGTTGTGATACAGAATAACATCTTCCAGTTCTTTTATCTGATTATCCAAAGACATGGAATCAGAACAAATGCCTCGAGATATTGTTCAAACCCTAACTAAAAAGGAGAATAAAAACAGAGGTTAAAAGGCTAATTAGTGACCAAAACAAGAATAATCTGTTTCGTCGTCCCTTTTTAGCAGCAGTGCGTATTTGAGCTTTTAAGATAGCTAACTCATCGGGAGGTAGTGTTTTAAACTTAGCATCGTAGTGTTTGTGCAATCCTGATTTTGAATGTTCTTTAAAACCATCCTTTTTGGAGCGGAGTGCTTTACGGTTTTGCATCATCCGGTCAAATGATTCTTTGACAAAACCACTACCAAATTTTACTAATTCAATTTCCTTTTCGACAACCATATTAGCAAAATACTAAAAAAACCAACACGTGTCAACTCAATCTGTTTGCAAGAGGTAAAGAGTTTGCCGAAAAAAGAATAAAGTTCTAAGGCGTTTTTTGCCTATTATTTTCAGTTTTAGCTGAGCAAAGATCTCCTCCCACTCTTTTTCGCTGCGGTTTTGAAAAGTCATAGGGGAGTGGCCAAAATTTACCAGGGTATCCATACTTTGAGTGATGAATTTTTGTAGCCGGTTAGAATAAGTATCTTCCAACAAAATGATTTGCTTCCCTATTCTTTTTGATTCTTCTAAGTTGATAATGGGTTGTTGACTGTGATGAAGGACGGTAAGTAGTAAAACGGTGTCAAACTTTTTTTCTTCAAAAGGTAAAAGATGACCATCATAAACCAGGGGGTTCACAGAGTTTACGATAGACAAGTCTTTAATGTCCATTGGCGTAACTTGATAACCTTTGGATAGCAGTTGGTCTGAAATTACACAGTTGCCGCATCCTAAATCCAGAATACGCTCTTTTTCCTTCAGATAACCCTCAAAAAGGGAAATTTTCTTTTGAGCCCATTTTTGTCCGTGTCGTTGGTAAAATCGTGCTAAAAAAGGAAGACGGTGTATAGCTTTTAGAACCATTAAGCAGTGAATTAATGGCTCTGACGTTTACTGGAAAGATGAATTACAGCAATTGAATCACATTAATCAATCATTCTTGTAATTCCATCAGCTCAACCCATTTTTGTACAACTTGAGTTAATTGCTCTTTTTTACTCAAAACATCCTCCATATCATTAAATCGAGCTACTCTTGCCTCTTTTTTATCACCTTCTAATAAGCCACTGTTATCACCAATTAAAGCTCCTTTGTGAAAGGTAAGATTGACAAATTTTTTAGCTCTTGGATTAAAAGTGGCCATATTGTCTTTATAAGCAAAACTCGGAGCACTCCATTTAATATCCTCCGTGATTTTATCACTGGCTTTGAGTATAATCTCTCTAACAGCTTCCATTTCTGCCTTTAAAGGATTATCCAATTCTTTCATGAACTGATTTACTTTTTCTGTTTTATTCATTGGTTTTTGTTTTTTGTAGAGTAATAAACAGGGTCATTATGATGAAGAAAAGAGAGACAAAACCAAAAACCCATAACTCATTAGCAAATACAGCAATTGCCGCTAGTATGTAAGTTGGAATTAGTATTATGGCAGCCCATTTTCTGATTTTTGGAATCAGCAAACACAATCCAGCACCAAATTGAATAATACCCAAAAGAGTAGTTCCAGCGGTATTGATTCCAATTTTTGCAAAGAGTTCAATATCGGCTTCTTGTTGCAAAATTTTGAACATACCACTTGCTGTACTCAATAAAACAATGAGTATTAAATTAATTTTCCCGAAAATTTTCATGACTTATTCTTTCTTAGCCTGAACCAGTGAAAACCAGTTCCCCGAATCATCTTTAAACATGGCCTCTATCCCATAAAATTCTTCAGTAGGTTCTTTGGTAAATTCTACCCCCTTACCTTTAAATTCCTGATAAGTAGCATAAATGTCCTCACATTCAAAAACCCCAAAACCAAAGGTTCCTTTTTGAACCAAATTGCTCAATTGCTGCGAAACTTCATCTGAAAACATGGTGCCTTTATTAATGGGCATAAGGGTTATTTCCAGATCAGATTGTCCCTTAGGTCCTACGGTTAACCAAAACACATCCTCACCAATTGGAATTTTCATTTTTTCGTCAAATCCTAGTTTGTTGACATAAAAATCCCGGGCACTTTCCTGATCCAGTACATAAACACTGGCATGTGATAATTTGGTAATCATGGCGTTTAATTTTAAGCGAAATTAAGCCTAAGCTACCAAAAAAAATTATCGAAAATTGCTATTTGTTCCAACCATTACTTTCTGCAAAGCAGTTGGGAATGAATTGGAAAGGTTGTTTTGCTTTTTGTTCAGCTGTTTTTTGTTGAGCTAAAGAAAATTGCTTGGGAGAGATACCCATTTGTTTTTTAAACAGTCGGGTAAAAGAAGGAATACTGTCAAATCCAACAGCATAGCACACATCACCTACTGCATCTCCTTTTTCAAGTAGTCTTTTAGCGGCACTAATTCTAACTTCGGTTAAATATTGATGAGGCGATTTACCATAAGCCTGTTTAAATAACCGTAAGAAGTGGTATTTAGAAAAACTAGCTTCGGAAGAGATGTTCTCCAACTCAATTTTTTGAGCGTAGTTACGATCAATGAATAGCTTAGCTTCAACGATTCGCTTATACAAATACATTTTTGGATGGATATCTTCCTTCATCTACCCACCAAGGTAATGAAAATCTGGCGTTAAATTTCGAGTGATTTTAAAACGGCCATTAGCAATTCTTTGGTCATTCTAACTTTGTAGTTAGGGCTGATGTACTCGAACAAAATCTCTGCTTTTTTATTCAGAACAAAAACAGCCGGAACGGGTAAGATTTCAGTTGTTTTTCCAATAGTCTTACTGCTAATGTACTTTTGAGTTCCTTTACTGGCTTTAAAGGCCAATCCGGTTTGTTGAATGAAACTTCCGTCACCATCTGAGTACAATTGATACTTGAGTTCATTTTCTTCTGTCGTTGGTTGAAGGTTTTGGTAATCGTCCGGACTTATGGCAACAATTTGATAACCCAAAGCAATAATTTCGTCCTCTGCCTGAGCTAAAGCGGATAAATGGCGATTGCAATAGGGGCACCAACTTCCTCGGTAAACCACAAGTACGGTTGGCTTTTGACCAAAAATGTCATTGGTAGAAACTTTTTCGCCTTTTAGGTTTGTTAAAGAAGTTTCAGGAATGCTTTCACCGATTAAAAGGGGCGAAATGTCTGTTGATTGTTCTGCGATCTGTCCAAAGCTGTTTGTAAATCCTACAGACAGGAAAAAGAGGAGTGTGTATATCATTTTCATGCTGCTTTTGTCGGAGAATAGTTAGAAACCTGACAAATTTTAAGGACAAAAAAGGGGAGGTCATTTTTGGACCTCCTCAATTATTAACTTTTCACATCGATTGTTTTTTGGGAATAAGCTCGCTTGATAGAGCGATAAGCCAACCAGCAAGCAAGTACCAATAGGATGCAAAAACTTAGCGTAGTGCAAAGACTTTTGGCTTGACTAAAGAAGCTACATATGTTGGCATTAAAGCTTGTGAGTTCAATGCTTTTTTCTAAGAATCCGTTTAGCATAAAATTTTCCATCAAATCAAATGCTCCAGCCAAAACGGGCCAAAAGGCTAATGAACCTAAAATGTACTTGGAAAAGGATAGTTTTTTAGCCAGATAATGGATCATCAACCCATAGGTGATAGCAAAGAAAATAGGATAAAAAAGATCAATCTGCAATTGAACGTTGAGGTAATAATCGCTGCCTGCTTCACCTAATAGGGAGAAGATATCTTGCAAATAAGTCAAATCATAACCCGTAGGTTTCATATCCGGAATTCCTTTGTCGCCTGTATATTGAGTTAAGGTTGGAATGGTGTGCAGAACCATGTAGAGGTAAATGGTATTGGTAAGTAAAAAGAGGACCAAAATGGTTTTACCTTTTAAAAAGAAAGAAGTGATTGTTTTCATAATGTTAATGTTTTTCCGCAAAGAAATGAAGGCCTTAACCTCTGTGCATTAACATTTGATAAGAAGTGATTATTGACCAGCTAATTCTTTTCGGAGTCGGCTGAGGGAGATGGGTGTGATTCCCAAATAAGAGGCAATTTGAGTGTGTGGAACCGTGTTTTCGAGTAATGGATGACGTTGACGAAACTGAATGAGGCGATCCCGGGCAGTTAAAGAAGCATTTTCAATTTCTTTGCGCGTTTTGGAAATGAGTTCTTTTTGCAAAACGTTGTTCCCAAAGGTTCTTATTTCAACATCTTCAATCATTAGATTCAGTAAATCTTCGGCTTTGAAAACACCAACAAGTAAAGGAGTACAGCTGTCAAAATTTACCAAAGACTGATCATTTTGTGTTCGGGCAACGTGAGGGGTTAAAACCGAGTTTTTCTCAAAAAACGAAAGGGTTATTTCATCTCCTTCAGGGGTGAACACAAAACTTCGACAAACACCATCCAGAATGAAATACTCTTCATGATTTCGTTTTCCTTTTTCAATAAAAAGAGAATTTTTTTCTATTTCCCGAAGGGAGATAGTTTCCAGAACACGTTGAAATCCATTGGCTGAAATGGGATAATACAGCTCAAAAATAGCGCGGATTTGTTCGCTTCTGTCCATTTTAATTAAGGATCAACCCAGTCACCATATTCTTGAATGAGCTCAATGAGTTCATTCAGTGCATCAGCTTCCGGAATATTACGTTTGACCACTTCTTTTTCTTTGTATAAATTGATTTTTCCCTTTCCAACTCCTACATAACCATAATCGGCATCGGCCATTTCACCCGGGCCGTTAACAATGCAACCCATGATTCCAATTTTTAAGCCTTTTAAATGGTCGGTTTTGGAACGGATTTTAGCAGTAGTTTCCTGTAAATCAAAGAGTGTTCTTCCGCAAGAAGGACAAGAAATATATTCGGTTTTGGAGATACGACAACGCGTAGCTTGTAAAATTCCAAAAGAGGTAGAGACGATGGTTTGGAGTGGATTATTGGCAGCGATGAAAACACCATCTCCCATCCCGTCCAACAATAAAGCTCCACAATCAACAGATGCAGCAATTTGGAAGGTCTCTTCATCCAAATCGGTATAATTTCGCTTGAGGATTACCGGGCAGTCAATTTCTAAATGCATCAACTCAACAAAAAAGCGTCGCAAATCAGCTGTCGCATGCAAATTATCCGATTCAAGGATTAGAACCACATTCTGCGAAGAGATAGCCTTAATCTGAGAAATATCCTCTAAATCTTTGGCAAAAATTCGAATAAAATTAAGCTCAGACGAAGTTTGATCAGTGTTTAAAAATCCATCCAAACTAAAGATAGGGTAAACCTGATTTTGTCCTTCCCAAACCTCAGCGTCACAAATTAAACCTAAAGTACCAGGCAATTCAAAAGAAGGAATGGTTTTACCGACGTAAACATAGTCAACAGCCTGTTCTTTTAAAGCCCATTTATCATCTTCAACTTTATAAATGTACCCTGCTCCAAAAAGGTGAGCGGGTTTAATATGATCAAGATGAGATAAGTCCGAAACTACCACCGGAACATGATGATCTCCTATATTTAAAACCGCGTGAGTTTTTCGCCTTTCGTATTCAAAGGGGTTATAAGGTAAATCAAAATCAATGTTCTTAATGTCTGTATGATCGGATCTAGTGTCGTATCGTTCGGCCAATTTACGAGCTACCGGAATTTCATATTCTGGTTCTTCCGTTAAGGAAACCCGAATGGTGTCCCCAATTCCATCTTCCAATAAAGTTCCAATTCCTACTGCTGACTTAATTCGTCCATCCTCTCCTTCTCCTGCTTCAGTTACCCCTAAATGCAAAGGGTAAACTCTGCCTCTCTTGAGCATCTCTGCCACCAATAAACGGTAAGCTTGTACCATTACTTGCGGATTGGATGACTTCATCGAAATGACCAATGAATGATAATTGTTGTCCTCACAAATTTCAACAAATTCTAAGGCTGATTGAACCATTCCCCATGGCGTATCACCATACCGACTCATGATTCTGTCGGACAAAGAACCGTGATTGGTTCCAATGCGCATGGCTCTGTTTTTCTCTTTGCAGAGTAGTACCAGAGGCGTGAATTTTTCACGAATTCGATCCAATTCGGCTTGATAAGAATCGTCGGTATAATCGTGAACCTCAAATTTCTTTTTATCGGCGTAGTTTCCCGGGTTTACCCGAACTTTCTCTACATGATGAGCTGCAATTTCAGCTGCATTAGGCGTAAAATGAATATCAGCTACTAGGGGCGTATCAAAGCCCATTTGCTCCAACTCTTCCTTAATGGATTTGAGATTCTCAGCGTCTTTTTTCGATGGAGCGGTGTATCGAACCAACTCACAACCAGCTTCAATCATCCGAACGGCCTGTTCAACAGATTGGGTGGTGTCCATGGTGTCGGTAGTTGTCATGGATTGCAGACGGATAGGGTTACTGCCTCCAAAACCTAACTGACCCACTTTTACTTCCACACTCTCCAAACGTGAATAGTGAACCAGGCTGTTACAATATTTGGTTTGATGTTCCATTAATGATTATTATCTAGCCAGTCAGCAACGAACTCAATGACGTAATCTGGAACGTTACTTCTATTTTTATATTCATCAGGATTTGGTGTTCCTTCTCCTTCAAAGAAAAAATGGTTGAGAATAGCCCAATCTTTGAAAGTGACATTCTCTTTCCCGGCCAAATCAGCTTGCCATTTTTGATATTCCGTCATTGGAACTTGATAGTCGCGTTCACCATTCATGACCAAAACGGGACCTTTAAATTCTTTGGCCAATGCCGTTTGATGATGATCCTTTAGGGATAACCAATATTTTGCATTGAGTCCTAGTGGTAAATCAGTGGCAGGAGTTGTTTCGGTCAAGTTCTTTTTCACGACTTGTACCTGACCTTTGATTTGTTCGATTTGCTCTTTTTCTTCTTTAGAAATTTTACCATCTAAACCAAAGAGGTATTCGTATTGGTATGGGAGTAAATCTTCAAATGGGTTGGCAGGTCCGGCCATTAAAATCATGCCTTTCACTGCTTCATTGTCCACGGCCGATTTTGGGATCATCATGGCACCTAAACTGTGTCCCAAAAGGACAATGTTCATCTCTTTTGTAGACTCGTTGTTTTGAAGGAACTGAATGGCCGATTGTACATCATCCAAAACCTCATCTTGAATGGTGAAATTGGTGATTTCTGCCTGACTTTTTGGGGTGTAAATTTTAGTTCTTTTTTCATATCGCAAAGAGGCATAACCTTCACTTGCCAGTCCTACAGCTAAATCGCGGAACATCTTATTTGGGCCATAACTTTCGTCTCGGTCGTTAGGACCTGAACCGTGCACAAAAATGAGGATGGTATTCTTCTCGGTATTTTTTGGAAGAACCAAAGATGCAGGAAATGTAATGTCACCCGTTTTAAAACTTACTTCGGTTTCCGAATAAAGTTCGGGTTGGTCGTAAGCCGGAGCTTGATAAGGTTCTTGATTACAGTTATAAACTTCATTCAGCGTGAAACTCGCAATGAGGTTATTGGCATCCAAAATGATTTTGATGTCGTAAGTTGCATTTTTGAAATAACAGGTGGTATAAGTCACTACACCTGCCTCGGTATTTTCAACACAGTTACTTTCAAAGGATTTGAATTTTCCGAACTTCTCGAGCGTTTGCTCCCAGATTCCTTCCAAGGATTCAACGACCAGCTGTGACTTAATTTCCTCATTGAGAAAAGTATGAGCTGTAGCATATTTTTGAGACTTTAAATTCCCAATAAAATCAAGTGAAATAGCCTCGGCCTCCTCCTGACAAAAGGTATTTAGGCCAAACAAAAGGAAGGCTATGAAAAGTAGTTTTTGCATTTACGAAAATTTATCGAACCTCTCCGCCAATTTCTAAGTCTCGTTCCGGGGAAACAAAACTCAATTGACCATCGGGCCCTTCTGCCATTAGGATCATACCTTGCGACTCAACTCCGCGAATTTTTCTTGGAGCCAGGTTCATCAAAACACTCACCTTTTTACCTATAACTTCTTCGGCTGAATAATGTTCGGCAATACCCGAAACAACTGTTCGTTTATCCAATCCGGTATTTAGGGTTAATTTAAGTAATTTATCAGCGCCTTTTACTTTCTCCGCTTCCAAAATTTCTGCAACGCGTACATCCAATTTGGTAAAGTCTTCAAAGTTGATGGTTTCCTTTTGAGGCATATAATTAGAATTTGTATCTACTTTGCTGGCTTCGAGTTTTTCAACTTCCTTTTCTACAAAAGTATCATCCACTTTAGAAATAAGGATCTCTGCTTTATTAATGGCGTGTCCGGCATCCAACAAATTGTCCAATCCGGCTTTATCCCAGTTCAATTCACCAAGATTAAGGAAGTGAGCAATTTTGGCACTTTTTTGTGGTAAGAAAGGCTTAAAGGCTAAACTTAAATTAGCCGTAATTTGAAGCGCAATGTTCATGATAGTTTTAACACGTTCCATGTCAGTTTTTGCCAACTTCCATGGTTCGGTTTCTGCCAGGTATTTGTTACCTAAACGGGCTAAATTAACCGCCTCAGCCTGAGCAGCTCGTAATTTATACTGCATAATGAGCTGATCAATTTTTTGAGGGAACTCTTTCAATTGTGCCAAAACATCTTTGTCCTTGGCAGTTAGTTCGCCTCTTTCCGGAACTTTCCCTTCAAAGTACTTATGGGTTAAGACAACCGCACGGTTGACAAAGTTTCCTAAAATGTCAGCCAATTCATTATTGACACGGGTTTGGAATTCTTTCCAGGTAAATTCACTGTCCTTACTTTCAGGGGCAATGGCGGTGAGGGTATATTTCAGTTCTTCTACTTTATCAGGATGATCGGCAATAAATTCATGCAACCAAACTGCCCAATTTCGGGAAGTAGAGAATTTATCTCCTTCTAAATTCAGGAATTCATAGGCCGGAACGTTATCTGGCAACACAAATCCACCATGTTCTTTCAATAAAATTGGGAAAATGATAGCATGGAAAACAATGTTATCTTTTCCAATGAAATGAACCAATTTTCGATCTCCAGTCCAATAATCCTTCCAGGTTTTTCCATTTTCAGCAGCCCATTCTTTGGTAGCCGAGATGTATCCAATTGGAGCATCCAACCAAACATACAGAACTTTTCCGTCTGCACCTTCCAAAGGAACTTTAACTCCCCAATCCAGATCACGTGTCATGGCACGTGGCTGCAATCCTCCGTCAATCCAGCTCATGCATTGTCCAACAACCTGATTTCTCCAATCTTTTGGATTGTGTAATTGATTTCCTTCAAACTTTCCCTCCTTAATCCAGTCTTTAAGCCAGTCTTCGTGTTGATTCATGGGTAAAAACCAATGAGAAGTTTCTCTTAAAATAGGTGTTTTACCGCTCAGTTTTGAAACCGGATTTTCAAGGTCGGTTGGGCTTAAAGCCGATCCACAATTCTCACACTGATCACCATAAGCTTCCTCATGTCCACATTTTGGACAGGTTCCGGTAATGTATCGATCGGCTAAAAATTGCTGATACTCTTCGTCAAAATATTGTTCGGTTGTTTTTTGAATAAAACTCCCTTTTTTATTCAGTGTTTTAAAATATTCCTGAGCCGTTTCGTGATGAATAGGTTTAGAAGTACGTGAGTAGATATCAAATGAAATATTGAAATCTTCAAAAGCTTTTGAGTTGATAGAATGATACTTATCGACGATGGCTTGTGGCGTAGTTTCTTCCTTTTTTGCCCGAAGCGTAATAGCAGCACCATGCTCGTCCGATCCACAAACAAAAAGGACATCCTCTTGCTTCATGCGTAAAAAACGAACGAAAATATCGGCTGGTAAATATACCCCTGCTACATGTCCTAAATGCAAAGGACCATTGGCGTAAGGTAAAGCTGCTGTAACTGTAAATTTGTTGTTGCTCATTTTTGCGGAATATCCAGCAAAGATAAGCTTTGTTTACGCTTTTAGGCGATAATTTTTTTTCTTTTTACAGCGGCAAAAATTGGGGCTATG
>JAKSBJ010000201.1 GCA_022361195.1 Flavobacteriales bacterium | reverse complement strand
TTTTATAGCCCAATTCAGGCAATACAAAAAAGGAATTTTGATAAGCCTTATGATGAAAATATCCAATCGTTGGTCTTAGAACAAAAGATCGTTGAATGGTCTTTTCTAACCCCTTTCTGTTTTTGACTTTTGGATTCAAGTTCTTTTCAAAATCTGCAAATAATCGAAATCCAGGATGGGTTCCAACTTCAGCAAAATAGGAAATTCCTATGCTGGAAGGTTTGATTTGGCTTTGGCCAATAGAATAGTGGAGGAGTGCTAAAATGAGTACTAAAAAGATCTTTTTCATTGGATGTAGTTGTTAATGGCGTTAATAAAAGCTTCTTTTTGATGAAGAAAACTGTCGTGAGAAGCATTTTCGAGAATGATGAGTTGATTTTGGTTTGATCCCAGATGGTCCATCATATACTCCAATTCTTCCGGAGGGCAAATGTCATCGTGACGGCCGGTAATGAGCAAAAGAGGTTGTTCAATCTGATCGAGTTTGGTGATTATTTCAGCTTCATACATATCCTCAAACAGTCGATCTGTCACTTCATCAATAGTTTTAGGATTATTGAGATAGGCAGGAAAGAGATTGTAGGGGGAATTGAAGAGAATACTCACATAGTCACCCGCTTTAGCTTCTTTTAAAGGGTATTTTTCAACAATTAAATCATTGACATATTGATTCCATTGTCTAATGTCTCTCCATGGATCATCAGTGCCTTCCAATTTTTGAATGACTGGATGTTCATCTAACCACTGCAAAACTTCTTGCCATTGGGTGACAGCAATCCCTTGAGCAATTTCACTTTGAGCCGTATTGTATAAAAAATCTCTCCGGAATTCCCATCTAATTTGATCTTCGTCTGAAGTGGCCGGAGCGTTTAACGTAATGTAATTGGTTGCAATACCATCATCTCCATACTTTAAGAGGTAGTGATAAATCAAAATTCCGCCAAAACTATGTCCTAAAAAGGTGATTTCGGCATCATAGGCTTTTTGAAGAAAGCTAGCAACTTGATGAAGATCATCGACATAAGTGTCAATTGAAATATCATCTAAATTAATATTATCCTGCCGATTACCGGTACCTCGTTGGTCATAATACGCCAAAGCATAATCCTTTTCCAAATTGTCCTTCCATTCAGGATAATCGGTCAAAGCAAAATCAAGCGTATTTAATCCCGGACCGCCTTGAATGTAAAGAATGATTTTTTCTGAAGAGGTGTTTCCACGAACCAGGAGAGGAGCGGCGTAATTGTTGCATTGAATGTGAAAGAATTCTTCACTTTGACTTTCTTTTTTGAAAGGTGTTTTTTTACAGGCTGTAAAGAGTAATAACAGACTGGTTAAGCTTAAAAAAGCTACTTTTCGTATCATACTGAGTTGTTTTAAGATTCATGTTCATGACAACTCATTTGAAGGATACCCCCAAAGCTTTTTGGGAAAGATATATGAACGGAAAATGAAGCGGATTAAAGGTGAAAAATCAGAGTTTAATCTCTACAAATCCACCGAGTTCAAATTTGGCAAAAATCCGGAATTGCTGAATGTTTTCAGAATTGTATGCATAGTTTTTCGCCAGGTTATAAATGGCTCGATAACACTCTTCATCAAAAAAGAAATTGCCTTTGGTTATTTCACAAAAACTCTTCAGTTTTAGTTGATAGAGCCAAATACCAACCGAACGTTGATTTTCATGATCATACCAATAAATATCAATGAATCCATTGGTAGCGTTTACCAAAAAAAGTAATTGTCTTGCCTGATCTGCTCCGTCTTCTGTTCGTCGATCCAACATCCGTTTAAAAACAATGTTCAAATCCTGATAAATTCCCTGTTGGTCGCGTGCGTTTGAACGGTAATATAATTCAGGCTCATCCTCATAAAGTTTGCTCCAACTCATAATGTCACGTTTGTGTAGATAGTTAAAGATACGGAGCAAAAAGGCTGCTTGATTCTGTCATGTTAAGTCCCATAAACACTGGAATGTTCATAGCTAAAGGAGGAAACATTAAGTTAACATGAAAGCTCCCGTTTTTTGTGGATAAACACTAAATGCTTAGTTTAAAGACTTAATGTTGCGTTTAAAGTTTTAATAATCTTTTCTTAATCGGATTATTGCGATTAAGAAGGTAAGAAGAGACTTGTATTGAATCAATGCCCCACATATTGCTTGACATCCTGTAATAAGTAGTTAATTGCATCATCAATTTTTTGAAGCTCTACCTTTTGTAATTCTTCCTCAATTTGCCAAGCCGCTTGTTCTAAGCACATGAACTGCGCTATTTTAGGCGGAAATTGATCATTTTTTAAAGGGTCTTGCTGATCATCAATTGAAACCAGAAAATCCCGATCTGACTCGTTTAAATGGTCGTTCCAGTAGTTCTCTCGCTCAATTCGTTTATGATACCAATGGATTAATAATTCGGCCTGAGGATGCTGTTTTTGGCCCTGAATAATTTGTTGAAGTTCCTCCTCAAAGAGGCTAATTCCTTCTTCAAACTCTTGGTGACAATAAGGATAGAGGGTGGTGGACCATCTGGATAAATTAGCTGTAAGCAAGGGAGTGAATGGTATATTTTTTCTTTTACCATTCACCAATTGTGTGCTGTAATCTTCGTACCAATGTCCGTCAATACGGTAACGATAGTACAGGTGCCCAAAAGCCTTTTGGTATCCTTCTTTTGAATTACCAAAAGGCAAAGCAGGGTGTTTTAATGGATATTCCCGACCCAAATTAGGTTCGAGATATACCAGCTGTGCACCTGTACCAAATGTTCCTTAAATCGCTGTATCTGATCAGCAGTAGGAAAAGGGAGTGTTGCTATTTGTTTGAGGTAGTTCACCTAGTACGAATGGAGTTTAAAGACTGATCCTTCATAACCTTCCAGCTTTTCTTTGAGCATAAGTCCTATATCCCAAACGTGAGCCTTGTTGAGCAATTCACTTTCTCTATGGTAAGTTTCAACTAACTCTTCGGGTAAAGTATAGCTCTCATTCATTCTTTCCTTACGGAATTGAGAGAGTTTGGGAGTTAAGCTCAAGGTTTCAAGGTGATAAGCTTCTTCTTGCTCAAATTCGGCCAGAGCATGTTTATGATAATCATGTTTCGCATTTTCCTTAATGTAATTCATGATGACTCTTATTTCTTCAGAGTACTCCTCATAGTCTTTGTAGTAGTGTTTATTCAATAAAAGCTTGAGTTCACCGGTGTAACACAACAAATAATCCAGAAAATCCATGTATTGCCGAGCTTCGGCTTTATATCCAAAATCCTGATCAGCAATAAATCCAAAATCTACCATAACGGAATGAAAATTACGAACAGGAGTCTTGGATGGTATTTCATAAAAGAAGTCCATGCCACAGGCCAGCATCTCATCATAAACGATTTGCGCTTGCTCTTTCCAACCTAAATCTTTGTTTTTTCTGTAATTGTTATCCTCGAACCAAAAAAAGAGGCTGAATAGCTCATCTTCGCTTAATAGCTCAATGTCTTGATGAATTCGGTAACAAATTTCATCATAGACCATCGAGTTATGATTTCCGCCATATTCTTCCCTCAAATAATTGTGATAAGAAAAATCGCCAGGAGCGGTTATTTTCTTTGTGAGCTCTTCCCGTGCCTTTTGCTTATCGAGTTTGAAAAAATAGACTTCTTCTCCCATTAAGGTAGCTTGTTATTGATCAATTAGAACTAAATGTAGCCAATTTCAAAAGGAGTAGGATAGGAGATCAGGGAAAAGGTAGAATTTGTTTAGAATTTGACTTAAACCTACTACCAATTTATGATTAGTTATAGTTTGTTTTCAATAAAACTCTTAGATCAGTTTTACCCCTAGAACGCAAATGTCGTCCGTTTGCAAAGGAGTGTTTGTTTTTTAGTTGTCTTTGCGAACCTCCTACCAATTTTTATGATTAGTTAGACTCCCGTATTTCAATAAAACTCTTAGATCAGTTTTACCCCTAGAACACAAATATCGTCGGTTTGCAAAGGGAATGTTCATTTATTAGAGGTCTTTGCGAACCTCCTATCACTAAGATTGAGTCAAAACTTGATTTCTGATTTAATCCTCAGATTAATTTTACCCCTAATACACAAATGTCGTCGGTTTGTTCCAGGTTTCCTTGCCAATTGGTAATGACTTTGTGTAGATGTTGTTTTTGTCGATCAGTAGTTTGCTGTGCGCATTCCATCAAGGTCTTTTTAAAGGCAATGTACTTGAATTTCTTGCCTTTATTTCCTCCAAACTGATCGGCTATACCGTCAGAGAACAAATAAATCAGATCATCTTTTTGTAATTGAATCTCTACATTTTGAAAAGGCTTTTTATCCGGATAACGCCCAATAGGCTGTCGATCTCCCTTGAACTCAATCAAAGTATGATCATAAGCCGGAGAGGGGGTAAGCTGTTCTTTTCCAAAGTGTTCATTGTCGATTAACTCATTTTTCCGAATGATCCACAAAGGATTATTAGCCCCAGCAAATTGCAAGGTTCCGTTTGACTTATCGTAAAGACAAAGTCCTATATCCATTCCATCTTTCACCTCGAGGTCAGAAGCCCCAAAGGACTTTTCAACCAAACGACTCACATTGTCCAAAATGTCTGATGGTTTCTCTAATTGAAATTCCCGAATGCTTCGGGTAATGGCATTGGAACAAACCACACTCACCAAGGCAGCCGGAACACCATGACCAGTGCAATCTGCAGTACCAAATAGAATCTTATCATCATCCAACTGCTCACACCAATAAAAATCTCCACTTACCACATCTTTTGGAGCATAATACACAAAATGAGAGGAGAAAAGCTCATTCATTGCCTTTTGAGAAGGTAAAATGGCATTTTGTAAACGTTTGGCGTAGCTTATACTGTCCAGAATTTCTCTCTGCTTTTGTTCTACCGCATTTTTTTGTTCTCTAATGAGTTTGTTGTCTTTCTTTTTAGATCGAAGACCTATGAACAATAGGAGAGCCAACACTCCAACCGAACCTAAACCAATGAATAAAATAATGCTTCTAGATCGCTCTTGATCAATTCGATATTGCTGTTGTTTAGTATAGGCTTTTTGAATTTGAGCCGTGTTAACGCTATCTTTGAATCGGGTCTCTCTAAAGTCAGCTTCCAGCTCAATAGTGGTGATTCTACGAACCTTTTCATCGTTGCGTTTTTGAGCCCGAACTTCAGATAGTTCTTTATGAAAATTAAGAGCTAGTCTGTAATTTCCTTTGCTTTGATAGGCCTCATACAAACATTCACAAGGCAATTCTTTCCATAAAACTAAATTATTAGTTGTAGCTACATCATAAGCTTCCTGGCAATGTTCAATCGCTTTATTGGTGTTTCCTAAATGCAAATATTCCTGACCAACATAGGCATTGGAGGAAATGATTCCAATGAAATCCTCAATGGGTTCATAAATCGCCAGTGCCAATTCCGCTTCATTTTTAGCTTGTTGGTATTCGCCCTTGGCGCTAAAGTATTCACTTCGTGTTAAATGATAATAGGAGAGGGTAGATTCACTACTGCTATCAGTCAATTGCTTTTTAACGGCATTAATCTTAGCATTGGCATAGTTCATTTGACCCTTTTCAATCAGTAACTGAGCAATTTGAATGTTAATTAAATTGAGCTGATCCACTTCTCCCAACTCCTTAGCCGGAAGTAGGGCCAAATCAAAGTAATACAGTGCCTGATTGGTGTCCTGAATGGAGATGTACATGTTGGCAATGTTGCTCAAAGCCTGAATTTCGTTGAGGGAAGCACCTTCGGTATACTGACTGATTTCCACAGAACTTTTAAAGGTTTCAATGGCCCTTGGAGCATTATTGGCATATGCATATCCAATTCCTTTAATCAAAACGGCTTTGGCTACGGCATCATAATCCCCATATTCAACCCCCAAATCAATGATTTCAGCCAATAAGTGATCACAACTATCGGGAGATGCAAGGGCACAAGGTCGATAGTCTTTTAATGGCTCTTGCAATTGTTCATGATATTCATCCAGGTTCTGTGCGTATAGACCAGTAAACGCAATGGAGTAGAGGATACACGCAAAAAAGGTGGATATCAAATAATTGGGATACATTAAATAGTTTAGATTGCTTCTAAATTATGGATTATAAGCTGAAATTGGATGGAAAAAAGCAGGAGTTTTTCCCATAGTGGGAAAAAGAATTGAAGATCAGATTTTTAGCAACCAAATTAGTTAGGGAAAAATCCTAAGAATGTTAGAAAAACATAGCTTTAATCGCAGAAACGATCATTTAAAGGAATCAAATGAGTGGTTAAAGTACAACGAAACATCGGCTATAATTTATCAAGCTCAGAACCGCAAATAAAAGATCTATCAATGCAGAAATTTGCGAAACATTAAGAGCGTCAGTCGTTATACAGGAAAAGTGGAGTCCTGTAATGACCATTATTTCCAGAATCCTTATCAAATAACTGATCAGGAAATTGGAGGAGATGCTAAATGCAAATTTGCCTGGAAAAAGCCCGTAATAAGCCGAAATTATTGATCTCTGAGCCAAAAATAGGCTTCATTAACATCTTTAAAAGCTTGAACAGGATAGTCTTGTTTACGGAATTTGAGGTAAAATTTAAACATCAATCGTAGAGCAAGGCTTGGTAAAACAAGAGCTTCAGCTACAACGGGCTTGGTGTATTCTTGAATGTATTCACGGGCTTCTTTGGTGACCGTAGAATATTTTTCCATTTCGATAAGACGCTTAACGGTAGATGGATCTGTGACCAGTTCATCATACAAATCAAATCCGTCTTTAATTTCCGGAATGTCAATGAGGGAATTTTGAAAATAGCGAAAATGTAAAATATTGTGTTCGTCTAAGGTAACTTCAAATAACTCCCGTTTTATAGTAGTAGGTTCGGTAAGTGTGGCAAGCATGAATACCAAATATAAAAAAATCACCGAGGTATTAATGGTTGGACGTTATGAATATTTTTAGAGAGGATGGTTTTGTTTGTTTATTGGTAGATATGGGTATTTAATTGGTTTATTGAGTGTTGAGGAGGATTTGGTTCGTTCTGTAGGAATTTTGGTGTGAGGATGGTCGGTTGAGCTTAGCGGATTTGTTTAGAGATGTTTGTGGGGAAATTTCGAGGGATTTTGTTAGCGGATTGTTTTGGGAGAATTATGATGGATAGTTTTTTTGTTTAGGTGTGTGTGGATTTGTTTTGTGGTGATTGAATTTTGTATAGTGTTTTTATTTGTTTGTTGATAGTTTGTGAGAGAAGTATAGAGGATTAATTAATGGATTGGAGGAGAATGCTTGAAAATCTTATTTAACATAATATTAATTATAAGCTAAAATGATACATTTTAAATCAGGCCGTAAAGCCCGTCGTTCTCATGTGTGGTGGTCATTTTAAAATGTGGACTGAGGTTATTTTAAATTATGGACTCTGTAAGCTACATTTTCTTTATTCATTTTAATCTAAACCTAAAGGATTTTATTTAACCTCATTTTTGTTAGTTTTAAGGCTATTCCGAAAAGCCCAAAACTATGCCCATAATTAATTGGAATACTTCAAAACTAAAAGAAGACCTTAAAAACCTGCAATACACTTGGTCATCTATTCTTTTCTCTAGAGAAGCATTCACCGCTCTAATTAGCTTGATTCTTCTTTATTTTTGTAAACCTTTTCTAATAATCATCATAGAAAAATTTTTAGTTCAAGAATCGAGTAATTCCTCCCCTTTTGTAGATTGGACGATTATCATTATAACTACGTT
>JAKSBJ010000183.1 GCA_022361195.1 Flavobacteriales bacterium | reverse complement strand
CCTGCAACATCATCGGCGCCAAACTGGGTACGCTCTGATGCAATTTGATTTGGGGGTGTCCCTCAATTTGTTGTCGAATGGATTCAAGGTGCGGGCTGGAGGTATTGACCACCACGTCCACCCGGATCTGGGGGCATTCCAACGCAATGATGGCTCCCAGGACCTTCCCGGTCAGGTTATCCCGATCGGCACCTCCAAAATAGATCAGTGCCGATTCGATTGTACCCTGGCGTGTTTTGACGGCATCGTGGAGTTGTCGGTACTCGGGTTGCAACAAAGCAAACTCCGGTCCCAACATCAATCCGACGTGTTCCGGTACCCGGTCCTGATAACGTTCCGCATATCCATCGATGAGATTCTGATCCAACAACAATTCACAAGCATGAGGTCGGTCCGCCAAATCATCGATCACCATGATCCTTCGACAACGGGATCTCATGATGGATTCCCACCGCGCATCCAATCCGTAGTGATCGACTATCAACCAGTCGACCTGCTCCTCCCCGATGACCTCCAGCGTCTCCCTGGCGTCGGTTTCCATGGACACGCCCAGCCAGGAGGCATGGGCCAATGGATTGGGGTCATCGCTGTTGCTAGCAGAGGGGTTGGGTTCGGGTAGACCGAGCGCCGCGAAACCCTGGTCGCGCATCCATGCCAACAGATGACCGGGATGCTCGCGACAGACAAAGGTGCAGGTCGCTCCCCGCTCTCGCAGGGCCTTTGCCAGCGTGAGGCATCGAACAGCATGTCCGGTCCCCATGACGAGGGAGGCGTCGGTGCGAATGACAACTTTCAAAGTAAATGGATAGACTAGTTAAGTCGCTTGAACCCGCTGTGACAGACAGGTCCCTTGAGCAAGGCATGAACATCCCGTCCATCCTCACATTCCTTGATCAGACCGAACACGGGATCCAGTGTGGCAAAGTAGGCTTCCACCCTTTCCGGCGTATGTTCGGTACTCACATAGACACAATTGCCGGCAAGATAGCCTTTGCCCAACATTTCCTGGGTGATCAGCGTCTTGTAGGCCGTGGCGTGGGGGCTGTTGAAACTGAAGCCGGTCAGTGCAGGCAATCCCCAGTGGCTGATCGAAAGACCATGCTTGTCCGCAAGATCCTGCCATCCCTGTCGGATACCGAGTCCGGTTTGTGTGATCTGTTCCCAGGATTGCATGCGTTCCATGACTTCCAGGGTTTTGAGAGCGGCACTGGGACCGATACGCTCGGTCCAGAAAGTGCTGCTAATGAAAGTGGACTGGGCAGACTGCATGATCGATTCCCGTCCAATCACAGCGGTGATGGCAT
>JAKSBJ010000185.1 GCA_022361195.1 Flavobacteriales bacterium | reverse complement strand
GGTGGTTTACCGCCTGGGCAATATCAAGGACCAAAGTGAGGAACTGGTATTTGAACGACCCAGATCCTTTCAAATCGATTTGAGAACCACCGCCGCTGTTTCGCATGATGATTACACCAGTTCGGGGTATGACCGCGGACACATGTGCCCCAATTATGCGATGCGCCAACAGTACGGTCAGTTGGCACAGCTCGAGACCTTCATGATGTCCAATATCTGCCCACAGAAACCGGCCTTGAATCAGGGAAGTTGGCAGGCTTTGGAGAGCCTAGTGGCGAACCGGCTTTCGCAACAGGATGAGGGCACTAAGGTCAAAGATCTTTGGGTGATTACGGGGCCCGTTTTCTACCCCGGGCGAGAGATCAATACCCTGAAGAACGATCCGGATGGCGTGCCCATCCCGCATGCTTTCTTCAAGATCATTGCACGCCGGAAATCCTATCAGACCTATCAGGCGATGGCTTTTATCTTCTGCCAGGAGGTCCCGAGGAATCAGGACCCTGAGGAATGCCTCACTACGGTAAGCGAAATTCAGGACCTCACCGGCTTCGATTTCTTCACCGCGTTTGGAACCGTCAAACAGCGAAATCTTGAGACGCGCGTGCTGGATCTGGATTGGAACCGGCTTGAGCAATGAATCCCGGGAAACCCATGGGGAAGCCTGGTCGGAGGGGTGAGGGATCTCAAGCATGTGCTCCCATCGCCTGCGCTTGAATGCCTGTATAGAACCTTCATACATCCTGGTGGTGGTGAGGGCGAGGGACGGAACAACATCAGCAAAGGGATGCCATGAGTATCAATGAGGAAGATTTGAAGAAGGTTCTCAAAGAATTGGAGGACCTCAAGAAAACGATGGATGAAAGCCAGTCCAAGAAGTTTGGATGGGTTCCCATTGCGGTTGCCGTGGTCACTGTGTTGGGGACGTTTATCACCCATGTCGCAACGAATTATTCCATGGTTCAGCAAGAGAAACTCAAGATGCAGTCTCACCTGATCATTGATGCCGTGAACAACGGAAAGGATATTTCGCAGTCCATCTACAATCTGAACTTCTTGAGTGAAGCGAACTTGATCTCAGTTGATTTGAGCAAATTGACCAATGGTATGCATACCTTCCCACCCCTGTTTTCTGTCAAAAAAATCGAGGGTGAAAAAGATATCGATCAGGATGGAGTGCTTGACGCCAATGATAACTGCAAGCATGTCTACAATCCCAGCCAATCGGATATGGATGGCGATGGATATGGGGATGTCTGCGAT
>JAKSBJ010000188.1 GCA_022361195.1 Flavobacteriales bacterium | reverse complement strand
TTGGCCACTGAGGGCGTAAGGTTTATGTGCTCGTACCGTACGTCCCCAATTGTCATAATGAATGGTTCCTGAGTGCACTTGTGTAGAATCACCATCAATGGCTGTAACTGCGCTGTAATTTCTCCCTAATGGGTCAATAAAAGCCCGCATCCGCTCTCCTTCAAAAGTACCACCACTGATGGCCGAATTATAAACCGTGTTTTCTACATAGTTTTGAGCTGTTCGTTCGGCAAAATTGAGCGAGGTATCCCGATTCCAGTATTCATAGTCATTTTCGCTCAATAAACGTTCATTTTCGTACGTTTTAGTCAAACGGTCATAATCATCGTATTCATAGCGTAAATCGTATCCGTTTGGATTGGTAATGGTATTGAGAGAATAGTTTGGATGATAGGTATAATCAGTTGTCAAAGAGTCCGCTCGTCCATAGCCTACAATAATGCGTGTTGGTAGGCCGATATTTTTATTGATCACTGAACTGTAATTTCCATAACCAGGGCAAGAAGCGGTTGCATTATCGTTAATATGCCATATTCGTTCTGGAACTTCGTATTCGTAATGGGTATAAATATCCGTTGCATTGTGCTCCAATTGCACCTGAGTATAACGATTTCGTTCATCGATGCTTCTTACCGTCAAAGTATCGTAAGGATAAAGTGGAACAGAAATTCGGCGAACTAAAGCATCTTCCGTCTCTGTCAAGTAAAAGTCCATGATGTAATCATTGGATTTATCGTTTCGATTGCTAACCCACAAATTTCCGTCGGTCGTTTGAGGAATGGTATCGATTTGAACCACTACATTTTTCAAATACATTCCCGCATCCAATGGCTGAGCTTCTAAAGGTGCTTTTCCGGTGCTGTCTTCTTCTTCTGGACTCAATTCAACCGGATAACAACCAATTAGGCTAATAATACTGTCTGCACAAGTGGTAGGGTCAACATCAAAAGGGCAAGCGATGGCTCCGTCAAGGGTCAGGTAAGCGCAATATCCAAAAGGAACTTGTTCCATGACATTGTCCACGCTTCCAGCCCATTTGATACTAATGCATGGACTGTCTCCTCCTAGTGGTGGATCGGAACAAACAGGACCATTATAATGTACCGTACTTCTGTTTCGTAATACCGGATCGTTCCAACGAGCATCGTAGAAATAATATTCTGATCGCATAAGCGGATCTTCATCCACATTGTTTTTAGTCCATGAAGTTTTTTGGAAAGCAATGGTTCTTAGATTATTTTTCTGAGCATTGGCCGTTGCATCAGTGAGTGGAAAATGTCCCGGATAGCTTCCGGCTTCCGAATAATCAGATGGCCAGTTACCGCTTGTAATTAAGGTATCATTGAACCAGGCATCATCTGCTTCAAAGTTGTATGAACCTCCTTGAATATCATAATGCGTATAATGACGACTTACCCGGTTGAGTTGGTCATAGTAATAGAAATATTCTTCTTCACTATAGGCTCCAGGATAATTGGAAGAAGAACTTCGCACTTTAAACAGCTGCCAGGAAGGTTGATGTTTAAGCTCGATTTCGGTTAGGGTAACATCATAGCCCAAACCACTAACAGCATTGGTAACGGTTCTTGGAAGATCTTCCATTCCAAGTAGTTTTTGATA
>JAKSBJ010000190.1 GCA_022361195.1 Flavobacteriales bacterium | reverse complement strand
TTTCCCGTATTGAGAGGCGTGGTATAGGTCTCTACCGTTCCATCTAAATCAATTAAATTATCCGGAGACGTCCCGCATAAAGCCGTTGCAATGGTTCTTCCGTGTCCATCGGTATAACTGACCGAATATTGGCCGTTAGGATCCTTCACCATATTTCGACGATAATAGTTGTTATTATCTCCTACATTTGAACCAAATAATCGTTTAATTTCAATATAAGTAGGAGAACCATAATAATAGTCGGTTGTATGGTCTCCTGTAATATTAAATTCTTCGCCAACACCTCCACTTTTTTCAGCTCGGCCCGTTCCATCTTTCTTATAACGAACCTGTGAGTAAACGTAGCCATTAGCATCTGGAATAGCATCAGAATTTTCCTGTTCAAGATCATTATTAGAACTAAAGTACTTTGAGATTCCAGAAGTATTGTCCAAAGGCTCAGGCGTATCTTCATCAAAATGTTGTTTGTTAAACGGATCAGAGAGTACGGTATTGAATCCTGCTTCATAGGCCAGATTTCTCCCATCAACAGGCGCTGGAGGAAGAGCAACTACCATTCTTCCCTCATAATCATATTTACTTTCACTCTTTAAACTAACTTCATCCGTACTATTGAATGCCGTTGCCTGACGAGATCTAAAACTCCCGTCCATATAGTTAACTCCACTTGCAAACTTTCCATTTTCTGAAAAACCGATGCTATAGGCCCAATTTTTATCACTCTCAAAAGCATCTGCCTCATCAATAGTGACATAAACCAAATAGGGTTCTGCAGCAGGTTCACCTTCAGTGGGTGCAGTGTTATAATAATTCCAGGCTCCTAGCTTTAAGTGAGAATAATCACCATCCACTTCAATTCCTGTATGCCGTCCCACAGGTCTAATCCTGAAAAAGATACTTCCGGTGGGAAAGGCTTTATCAATGATATAATGATTGTAATTAACTCTTACTCCAACGGGCTCTTTTAATAAAAATGGCTCTTCAGGATCATAACTTCCACTGGAAACATTACTCATTAAATCATCATAACCATCAAATTCGGAATCAATAAAAACCCATTCCAAATCATATTCTTCCGCGCCTTCTAAGAAGTACCATTTCAGTTTGATTTGATCATCGCTAACATCTTTAGTTAATCGAACTTCTTTTGTATCATCCAAAACATAATAGCGCTCGGTAGTTACCGAAAATTCCAAATGAATATCCCTGGGAAGGTTGGGATCACTATTTGGACTCACAGCCGAAGTCCAACCACTCCCGCTATTATAGGTAGCAGACACACTAATGATATCTACAGATGTGCTAAGCTCCGTTGCCGAAAGTAAATTATAGTAAGCATAATCAGAATATACGTATTCACCATTCACATAAGAAATTTCCAATGTTTGAGTTGTTAAAGGAATTTGCTCTGTGAACTGGAATTCAATGGTATATCGCCATTCCGTATCCCATGAAATATCTGTTTGGTTTTCGCGGTTATATACCAATTTTAACATGGCCCTGTGTTTATCCACATAATCCCCATAATCAAATAATGGTTCAAAGGTGAGATTGATCTCATCCCCATTAAAAATGTTGATTCGCTCAACTCTCTCACTGTAAATGGTTTCCCCCGCAAATGAACTGATCGTTAACAATAGTCCGATCAATAAATTCAGATAATTTTTCATAGCCTTCCTTATTATGCTGATTAATGCTTAATCTGTTGTTGGTTTTTTGGTTTTAGTGTTGTCAGGATTGAGGTGGTTTATTGCAAAATGACAGTATATTCACTGTATTTCCCAACTCCTACATAACCACCATTTTTCGTCTTTTTTATCCAGTTCTTTTCATCAAAGACTGATTTGTCAAATGAGGCATTTTTCTTTACCTCTGTATATTCTACCCGATAAGATGATACCCCATCCATTTCTTCGGCAAACACTACTTCTATCTCTTTAAAAAAGAAGTTTGTTTTACTGATCTTGACAATGATTTTTTCATAGCCAGGTTTGCCATGAATTATATATGTTTTAAGCTTTCCATCGTCTCCAGCAAACTCCACACTTCCTTCATCTAGACCTGCTTCTTGCAAGGTATTAATACCCATGGGCTCCTTACTTTTTTGAAATTTATAGTCCCCTTTTTGCACATAAATACTCTTGTCAAGATGATCAATTTTGATGGCATAATGACTGTTTAATAGCATGTCAGCGTCATCCATTGTTGATAAGCTCCCATGATGATTTGAGTATTTCATAGTCGTGTAAAAGGAATAATTATCTATTCCCATCAGGTGTACTTTAGCACTAAGCTGATAAGTATTTAATTCTGCAAACTCATTAATGAGTTTGGTCAAATCTTTACCGTAATTCTGAGCCCACCCAAATAACGGAGCTATGAATAATATTAGAATGAGTTTTTTCATCATACTAGTTAGGTTTTAAATAAGAATGATTAGCTGATAATGTGATAATACCTTCTTCCGTCTCTTGTTTTTTCAGATAAAGGTTTCCTTGTTCATCATAGAAGAATAAAGTGGCAAAATTGTTTTCGTTTAAAGTAGCCACCAACCTGAAGTTCTCCGTATCATAAACATACGTTTGGATGCCCCCCAGTTTTGGTGCAATTCTCACATCATCCAAATAAAGTTTTTCTGTACCATCCGAATGGAAAAGGGTGCGAATCTGTTGGTAGTCAATAGTTGGTGTAAACTCTACATCAACCTTTTGCCACCCTTCTACCATTTTACCATAAGTTGTTTTGGTTGAAATATCAGAGAAAACCCCACTGCCATTGTCACCCTCAACTCCTATCGTCAGTCCATCATAGGTATGGGCATTGGTGTTTCGCACTTTTACCCAACAACTCATTATATATTCCTTGTCTTTTTCCAGTACAAGATTACCATGAGTGAATTCAGCATCTCCATCTATTTCTAAGGATTGCTTTCCTGTATGGGCTTCATTAACCAGATAAAGAGAATCTACTCCATACGTAAGATTAATCACATCTTGACGGTAAGTAGTCACTGTACCTCTTAAAGAAGCTCCAGCTGGTAAATACGAATAATCACTACTAACACTTAAATCTTTAAGATCGAATCCTTCTAGCTTAGTATAAGCTCCAGCTGAGTAACTAGTTGCTATAACAGGAGATACTCCCCCATCGTTATCTATTTTAAGCAATCGCTTTTGTTGAAGACCATTTTCATTAATCGTTGTTAAGGTCAAGACCATATCAAGATTCTGAAAATCATCACCGGAATCCCATGGCTTATCGATGA
>JAKSBJ010000191.1 GCA_022361195.1 Flavobacteriales bacterium | reverse complement strand
TAAATCTTCAAAAGCTACGGTTCCCCATCCGTATTTACTTGGAGTGAACTGTTCAAAAGCCTTGTCAGCGTCATCAGGGAATTTATCATTGCTGTCGGTAATTCCGTCCCCATCAGTATCGGGGTCTTCAATTTCCTCTGATACGGTATAAGTTGTTAAGTCATTGATTGTTCTTCCAAAATCAACTCCAGATGTAGAGCTTGGTCCATACACATATTCCCAACCTCCTGTAACGGTATCCATGATAATCAAATCCGAACTTGAACCATTACTTGCCAACCATAACTCATTGTTAGAGTCAAAAGTCATTGAGGTAGGGTTAAAAGGTAGGTTGTCCGCACTTATTCTTGTGGCTTGGTACACGTTATTGTTATCTAAATCTAAACGATATAGCCCGCCAAAACTGCTTAAGAATATTGTGCCATCCTCAGCAAAGGCCAAATCGCCTCCATTGGTCACGTCAAGATTATTAATGTCCCATGAAGAAAGTACCGTTGCATTGGTCGGATCTATGGTATATAGTTTTGCCTTAGTTGAGAAATATAAAAGACCATCACTATCATTATAGGCTAATCTTGGACCACCCATTCCTACATTTGCTATGGTAGTCCATGAATCGTTGACCATATCATAACGCATTAGTGGGTTTCCATTGTTTTTTCCGATGGAATATAAATACAAATTTGCATGGTCGATAGCAGCGGTATAGCTGCCCATAGGCATTGCAGCAAGCTCGGTCATTCCGCCATCCAATGGGTTTATGCTAAAAAGTTGACCAGAACCATTTACTGAAAACAAAGTATCGATTTCAACGCTTTTAGAGCTTACTTTTTTTATGGCTATGTTGTCTTTATATCTTTTTACTGCTGCTAGTCTCATTTTTCCAGAGTTATCTGAAAAATTGTAGGTGGCCGAACCATTTTGTATGTCAACAATTTCAGAGGTAAATGAGCTGCCTTCTTTACGGCGAATATAAACTTTAGAATAGTAAGAAGGTGTCATTATCGTATGTTGTAATACTCCATTTATCGGACGGCCCGTGAACAGAACTTGATTTAGTTCATCGGTTTCAAAAGTAACAATGGCGTCAGGCTCTCCTTCATCATTTATTACATCAGCTTCTTCGGAATTATATTGGGCATCATTATATGCATATACCGTATATATTGCGTTTGTAGAATTGTCATTTATGGTTACCGTTGTAGTCTCGGAAGTTTTAAAT
>JAKSBJ010000193.1 GCA_022361195.1 Flavobacteriales bacterium | reverse complement strand
CCTGAAAAACAGACACGCAAAGTTAATGGAGGAGGTGAATAAGGCCCGGTCTTTTGCAGTACTGCGCTTGCGTTGGTAGCTTCCTTAGTCAAAGTCGCGCTCCTAATCCCCAAGCTTCTAAATGAGCTGATGGACCTTTAAAATCCGAAACTCTTCCCATTGGGCAACATTTTCCAGGCTGGATGTCAATCTCTCCAGAGTGTCAAAGTAAGTGTCGATTGATCGGGATCGTACATTTGACGTAGCGCCATTACTCTTCAACGGAAATGGGCGCGCAAACGCGATGTGCAAGATCAGCGGCAATGGGTTGGTCGTCCACCATTTCCACCATTCCGCCTCGGTGTATGAGGAAATCCGCTACGAACAGAGCATCGGCGTAGAATACTGTGGCGGATGCCCGAACATAGCCACGATCGTCAGTGCCCCAAAGCTGCACGGGCGGGCATTTATCCATGTGATCGGAGCCGCCGATCTCTGGCGGCACATAGGCGTTGTTGGGGCGGTCCAAGATGAGGAACGGGCCCTCTTCGCCACGCACGAAAAAGCAAAAGAATGCAAGGTAGCTTTGGGCCTGCCGCGGCGTGATCTTGGTTTTGAACTTGGCGTTGAACTCGTGGATTGGCGGCGATTTGCCGGGCAGCCGGATCAAGTCAGTCCCCCGTTGCAGGTAGCAGATTTGAAGTCGACCGCTGTCCCATGCGGGGTTTGTTGCGACGATGAGAGTGGTAGCGCGATAGAATGGGGCGTTGAATGCGAAAATGCGGGTCTTGCGTACATCGGCCTTTGGCAGGTTGGGTATCTTGCGCAGGAGGCCCAAGACACGACGGCGCAACTGTGGTGCAGGCTTTGGACCTGCCCTCTGTTCAAGCATGAGGTAAGGTGCCTTGTTTTTAGCATGTTTCCATTGCTTTGGTTTGCCTTGGAAATGCGAGGCCTCCAGTGCCGCGATGTCCTGAGCCACATAGGGGGCGGCGAGATCGGAGGGCGCGCGGCCCCAATCATCCAACGG
>JAKSBJ010000180.1 GCA_022361195.1 Flavobacteriales bacterium | reverse complement strand
GGCATCTGAAATAACGGATTGCATTACTTTTCGAAACGATTCCATAGTAGAAGCTTCATAAAGTCGACCAATACAGCTGAGATCGTTCAAATATTCCAAATCAATTCCCAAACCAACTACAAATGGAGTAACATTAATCCCTTTATCTTTTAATTTACGAGCTACTTCACAGGGAAATTGCTGACAGGCTTCTTGTCCATCCGTGATCAGAATAATAACATTTCGAGCAGTTCTGTCCGGAAAATCATTCTCCGAAGCTTCTAACGAACGTGCAATAGGTGTTGTTCCTTTAGGCTGAACGTGATTAATGAAAAATTTAATCTGAGAATGATTGTTAGGACCAAATGGAACTTCTAATTTGGTGTCATCACAATCTTGAAAATCTGGTGTAATAGGGGATTGATGTCCATAAACTCTCAAAGCAATTTCAAGATTTTCAATTCCCGCTAATTCATCTACAGCCTCGTTCAGAATTTCTCTTGCCCGAACAATTTTAGTAGCTCCTTCCCATTTTCCGTTCATGGAATTAGAAGCATCAAAAATAAAAAGGATGCGTGTTAGTTGTTGAGCTTGCCCAGTATGAGCAAGCATCAAAACAAAAAATAATATTCCGAGTCGTTTAATCAACTTAGTAGTCTCCTAATGTTTCTTCCAATTGTGAGAGGGCGTTAGCAGCTTGCTCTTCACTAGGAGGAGAACCATGCCATTTGTGCGTGTGCATCATAAAGTCTACACCGTTCCCCATAATGGTCGTCATGATAATCATGATCGGTTTACCTTGTCCACAAAGTGATTTAGCTTTAGCCATGGTAGAAAGGATGCTATCGTAATCATGTCCGTCCATTTCTAATACTTCCCATCCAAAAGCCTGCCATTTTTTTACAAGGTCACCCATTGGCATCACATCATCAATGTCTCCATCAATTTGTTTGTGGTTATAATCAATGGTTGAAATTAAGTTGTCAACTTTGTTTCCTGCGGCATACATTGCTGCTTCCCAAATTTGTCCTTCCTGTAATTCTCCGTCTCCATGTAAGGAGTAAACAATCTTTTCGTCACCATTTAATTTTTTTGCCAAAGCACTTCCAATAGCTACTGAAAGTCCCTGACCTAAGGATCCTGAAGCCATTCTAACTCCTGGTAAGTGATGTGAAGTAGAAGGATGCCCTTGTAAACGGGTTCCAATTTTTCGGAAAGTATCCAATTCTTCAACCGGGAAATAACCTCTTCGGGCCAAAACACTATATAAAACCGGAGAGATGTGACCGTTTGACAAGAAGAAAAGATCTTCATTGGTTCCGTCCATTTCAAACTTGGAAGGATCAATGTCCATGATCTCAAAATACAGGCAACTTAAAAAGTCAGCACAACCCAGTGAACCTCCCGGATGACCTGATTGTACAGCAGTTACCATTCTAATAATGTCCCTTCTTACCTGGGAACTTAGATTTTTCAATTCAGTTACTTCCATTGAAATCGCTTTGTTTTGACAGCAAAAATAAGGGAAAAAGCAGCAATAGAGGGGGACAACTATAAACAATTGAGAAAAGTTTTGCACATCTGGGAAATGGATTTGAATAAAATATTGCTGCAACCATTTGAGGCTATTTTCGTCAATCCATTATAAAATATTAACAGTTGTCATTGCAATTGACAAAAAAATCACAAAATTTGTGTTCTCACTGCTACCTATTTGGCAGTTTGTGATCTCACCAAAAGAAATAACATGAAAAAGATCTTTGTACTCGTGGTCTTGGCAGCAGGAATTTCGACCAACTCCTGGCTGCAAGAAAAGAAGAAAGAGACCAAGCGAATTACGGTTGTTGACACCAGAAAACAACCAAAACCAGCTAAATCAACTTCAGAAGAATTAAAATCCTGTAAAGTGCAATTAGAAGCTTTAGACAAGAAAGAAGCTACAATACGCTCAAATCCTGAGCAGTTGAAAGTTGCGAATGAAAACGGCTGGTTTAAACAGGCAGAAGAAAGTCGTAAAAAATTGAATGCACGAATTAAAGAACTTGAAAAAAAGTAGGCCATGAAAAAAAGCATGAAAATTTTTAGTTCGCTGCTATTGGCATTGGCAGGTTCTTTTGTTTCCTATGGTCAAGGACCTAATTGCGCGAGTATGGAGCCTATTTGTACAGATGAGGGGGCTTCTTTTACCGCTGGAGTAGGAACTGTGGCTGAGCCAGGAAATGATTATGGTTGTCTTTCTACGACACCAAATCCTAGCTGGTATTATTTTGAAATTGCAACGGATGGAGACATCGACATGAGTTTAACGGCTCCCTCAGATATTGATTTTATCATTTGGGGACCATTTGCCGATTTGGCAACAGCTATTTCATATTGTGGAAGTTTAGGAACTGTTCCTGAAGCACCAGAGGTAGATTGTAGTTATTCTCCAACTGCAGATGAAACACCATCGATTCCGGGATGTGTAACAGGTGAAGTATATATTATGCTCATTACGAATTATGCGGCAGTGGTACAACCTGTATCATTAACTCAAACCGGTGGAACCGGAAGTACTGATTGTGATATCGTTGTTCCAGACCCTTGTACTTCTCAACCAGGAACCTTTACATTAACCAAAAACGGAGCACCAACAAGCTCTCCAATTTATTTATGTGATGATGATTACTTCAACATCACCTCTAATGATGATTACATTCTACCAAATGACACTATTCCGGAAGCTTTTGGTGGAGATGGAGTTTATACAGCTCAGTTGATGTGGTTGGTTTACACAACTCCTCCAATTAGTCCAACAACTGATCCTGAAACTGATCCAGGATATACAGGTTTAATTTTACCAACCGAAGATCTTTTTGATACGCATGATGACGAAAGTGCAGTAACAGATGCTTTAGGTTGTGGTACTTACTATTTAGTTCCGGTTGCCGGAGATGATGGTATTGGTGAAAATGGAAACGTTGTTGGTCCTAATGATAATGGTATTGTGCATTGGGATACAAATGGAAATGATTGTTGGTTGTTAGGAGAACCTATCGAAGTAACTTATTCATGTCCTATCATTGCTACACCAACTGTTAATTGCGATCCTCCAACAGTAACAAACGGAATGGACATTGAATTAACAGGTGGACAAGGAGATTATGTCATTACCAATTTGGGGGATGGAATCTTAAGCTCTTCTTTAGTTAGTAATCCTGGAACAGCTTTGGTGACTGATATGGAAAACGGAGATAACTGGGAAATTGAAGTAGAAGATGGAGAAGGATGTACTTTTACTTTTAATGGTATTTTCTCTGCCCCGGTTCTTGATCCGGTAAGTATTACACCCGCCCCTTCTTGTCCTGGAAGTGGAACCGGAAGTGTAGATGCAACAATTGTTTCGGGTTCAGGAAATGGAGGACCTTATACTGTTATTATGAACGGAACACCAACTCCTGGAACTTCAGCTAATATTGATGGGACAGTAGGAACTAGTGTTGTTATTGTTGCTGTAGACGGGGAAGGTTGCATTTCCGATTCAACCGTTACCATTGATGCAGTAGGTCACTTTATTGTTGTTGAAGTTGTTGAGACTACGGGAATTTCTTGTGAAGGATTGGAAGATGGTACAGCAACAATTTCTGCGGTACCAACACCTTCTGGATCAGTTACAGACATTGTTTGGACTAGTCCTTCTTTAACCACTTATCCTGGTGATGAAACAAACACTACTTTAACCGGTATGGAGCCAGGGATGTGGGAAGTATGCGTTACTGATGATATTGGATGTCAGGTTTGTATTTTTCTTGAAATTGCCAGTATTCCTGCATTAGATGTTTTTATGGTTACTTCAAATGAGCCTAGTTGTTTTGGGTTTACAGACGGATCAATAACAGTTGCAAGTGATGGAGGAACACCAACGTATACTTATACATGGAGTCCTGAAAATCCGGTTTCTGGGAATACTTTTAACAACTTAGGAGCTGGAACCTATTGGGCTTATGTAGAGGATGAGAAAGGATGTACTGATTCTATTGAAATTATTTTAGGAGAACCAGAGCAACTTGAGGTTGAATTAAATATTCAGGATGTGGCTTGTCATGGAGACTCATCAGGATACGCTGTAGTAACGGCGGTAAATAATGCACAAGGTGATCCATTAAATATTTCATATTTCTGGGCTCCGCCAAATCCATGTGGACAAGGTATTAAAGCAGATTCGGCTTGTACCTTACCTGCAGGAGATTATACCTTAACCGTAAATGATGATAATGGATGCTCGGTTGTTGTAGATTTTGAAGTTGAACAGCCACCAGCATTAGAGTTTGTAGAGCTTGGATACGAGCCGGCACTATGTCGTTTGTATTCATACCAGTCTGGTAGTGGTAAAGTTTTTGCCGCAGCCGGAGGAGGAGTGCCTGACTATACTTATGAGTGGGAAAACCTTGAAACTGGAGCAACCACTGACGCAACTACCTGGGGTGGTTTAAATCCGGGGAATTATCAAATTACTGTAACGGATAATAATGAGTGTGTCTTAACACAAATCATTGTATTGGATTCACTAAATCCAGCTCCAAGTTTTACAATGACTTCTCCACAAATGGAAACGGCTACTCCTTTTGCAGGAACAGCTCCAATGACAGTTTACTTTACAAATACTTCTACTGACTTTTCATTGTTAGAGGATCCTTTCTCTGACACTTCAGGGTGGTGGAACTTTACTGCTCCTGATGGAAATGAGGTTTACTACGAAGGAACTGAAGGGTACAATACTGTCTTTGACTGGACTTATTCTGAACAGGGAACTTACCTTGCTTGTTTGAAAATCCAGAATAAAAACGGATGTATCGATTCAACCTGTCAAGAGATTTTGGTTTACGAACCAATTGCTTTTGTTCCTGTGAATGTCTTTACTCCAGATGGAGATGGTGTAAATGATGTATTTACCTTCGCCAATTTCGCAAAATCGGTTGTAGAGTTTAATTGTGTAATTATTGACCGTTGGGGTGTTACTAAACACGAAATGAATTCGATTGATGATGAATGGGATGGAACGGACAAAAGTGGTTCAAAATGTCGTGATGGCGTTTACTTCTATCACTACACCATAACCACTCAAAATGGAACTAAAATGGCAGGACAGGGTAATGTCCAGATTTTGAATGCTCAATAGCAAATCCGAAATTAGAAAATAGGAAAAAGGGATTGTGGAATAAACAATCCCTTTTTTTATTGAATAAGCTTTATCTTTGCCCATTCATTTTTATAGCAGAAGCTAAAAACAAAATTATGGCCTTAAAATGCGGAATTGTTGGATTGCCGAATGTCGGGAAATCAACTTTGTTTAATTGTTTATCGAATGCCAAAGCTCAGTCGGCGAATTTTCCATTTTGTACGATTGAACCAAATGTAGGGGTTATCACTGTTCCTGATAATCGTTTGGCAAAGCTGGAAGAGCTGGTAAAACCGGAAAAAGTTATTCCTACAACGATTGAAATTGTAGATATTGCCGGATTGGTAAAAGGAGCCTCTAAAGGAGAAGGTTTGGGAAATAAGTTCCTCGCAAATATTCGTGAGACAGATGCTATTATCCACGTTTTAAGATGTTTTGATGACGATAATATCGTTCATGTAGATGGTTCTGTTGATCCGGTGAGAGACAAGGAAGTAATTGACGCTGAATTACAATTAAAGGATTTGGAGACGGTCGAAAATAAATTGAACTCATTGGCAAGAGCCGTTAAATCGGGTGACAAGGAGATTGTTAAACAACACGAATTTTGTCAGCGAATTAAGGAGGTTTTGGAAAAAGGTGAATCAGCCAGAGTTGTTGAAGCTCAGAACGAAACGGAAGAAAAAGTCTTGAAAGATCTTCAATTATTGACTGCTAAGCCAATTTTGTACTTATGTAATGTTGATGAAGCTTCTGTAAAAGATGGAAATGAATACGTAAGAAAAGTAGAAGAGGTAGTGGCCAATGAAAATGCTGAGGTATTGATCATCGGAACTAAAATTGAGTCAGACATTGCTGAATTTGAATCTTATGAAGAGCGTCAAATGTTCTTAGATGAATTAGGTTTGGAAGAGGCAGGAGTTAATCGTCTTATTCGATCGGCTTATAAATTATTGGATCTTCAAACCTATTTTACTGCTGGTGAAAAAGAGGTGAGAGCCTGGACTGTAAAGGTGGGGGCAACTGCACCACAAGCGGCAGGAGTTATTCATACGGATTTTGAGAAAGGTTTTATTCGTGCAGAGGTAATGAAGTATAATGAGTTTGTTGATTTAGGATCGGAAGTAGCGGTAAAAGAAGCAGGAAAACTAAATATTGAAGGGAAGACGTATTTAGTGGAAGACGGAGACATTATGCACTTCCGTTTTAACGTATAAAATATTCTTATAGTGAATTCTACCAAGAGTTCATGAAGATTGATATTCTAAGGGCTAATGCAAATTGGCCCTTTTCTTTTAGTAGCGTTATAACTTTAAATTATATTGGTATATATATTATTGATTTGATTTATCATTTCTTTTCTCTGAGATTTGTAGTAGCAAAAAACAAAAAACAGAGTTATGAACAGAATAGGAATCGAACAAAAAAAAGCAACGCAATTAGTAGAAGGACTAAATGAGCTTTTGGCTAATTATCAAATCTTTTATTCCAATGTAAGAGGTTTTCATTGGAACATTAAAGGAGAAAAATTCTTTGAACTTCATGTTAAGTTTGAAGAGCTCTACACCGACCTACAATTAAAAATAGATGAGATTGCTGAGCGAATTTTAACCTTGGGAGGAGAGCCCGAACATCGTTTTTCAATCTACTTACAACAGGCTCAAATCAAGGAAACAACTTCCGTTTCATCTGCTATTGATACCGTTAATTTCGTTTTAAGATCATTAGAAACCTTATTGGTTAAGCAACGTGCCATTTTAACTGTTAGCGGTGATGCCGAAGATGAAGGAACAAACTCTATGATGAGTGATTACATCCGAGAGCAAGAAAAATTAATGTGGATGTACAACGCATTCACTGCAAAATAAAATACAAACCCCTAAAATCAATTGACTATGACAACACAAAAAGTTTACCTCGAACACGCCAATATTACCGTTAGTAACATCAACGAAGCCGTACGTTTTTTTCAAACAGCATTTCCTCAATTCACCATTCGAGGTGGAGGAGGAGAAGGAAAGGACAAATGGTTGCACCTGGGAGATGAACACACCTATATCGCCCTTAATCAGGGAAAAGAAGAAAAATTAAATAATCACCCTGATTATCACGTGCAAGGAATCAATCACATTGGTTTTGTAGTGGATAATGTTGCTGAAATCAGCGAGAGATTAGAAAAAGCAGGCTTTGTGAGAGACTATCCAAAACAAATTCAGAAATACCGTATTCGTGATTATTATGCTGATGCAGATGGAAACCAATACGAGTTTGTAGAGTATTTATCGGACTCTGTTGAAGAAAGAAACAGCTACAAGGATTAGTGAGATAAGCTGTTTTTTGGTCAGGAACTTTCTGGATGGAAGGTCCCTGACCTCTTTTTTAGAGTAATATCCGTTTATCCCCGAAAAGAGGGCTTTCAATTTTTTTCTTATCCATAAAAATAAATCACTTCTCAAACTGGGAGGTGATTTGTAAATTAGGGATATGGAAAGAAAAGTATTGATGTATTGGCTTGCTCAGTTTGGAGGTTGGGGTGCGTATTATGTATTCTCAATTCTCTTATTGAAAAACACCTTTACACCAACTTATAATCTGTTTTTATGGATTCTTTCTTCCATTCTCTTCTCTGTCCTGTTATCACATGGAATTCGTTTTGTTATTCTTGGGTGGAAGTGGTTAAACTTTAAATTGGGGAAACTCATTGTTTACTCAATTAGCTTAGCGCTATTAGCTTCTGTTTTATTAGAACTATTTCAAAGTGGATTGGATTATGTTATTGTTCCTGACTTCCTTGTGAATGAATCAGCTTTAGGAGAAGAACCTTTTGATTTATTGCAATTTACCTTCGCCGTTTCTCGTTCCTTAATCTTGTTTTTACTGTGGATGGGATTTTATTATGTTTTTGCGGTCAACGAAAAGTCTAGAAAGCAAGAAATTGCCAATTTACAGTGGGAAGCGTCAAAGAATGAAATAGAGTTGAAGAATCTGCGGGCACAATTAAACCCTCATTTTTTATTCAATTCTCTGAATTCCATTAGAGCCTTAGTAGGTTTAAATCCGGAACAGGCAAAAACTTCCATTACCCGTTTATCCAGTTTATTGAGAGAGTCGATCAACTTGGGGAAATTAAAAGTTATTTCGTTGAATCAAGAATTAGAGTTGGTGAAGAGTTATTTGGATTTGGAGCAAATTCGGTTTGAAGAACGTTTGAAATTAGAGTTTGCAGTAGCTGAAAACTCACTCCATTGTGAAATTCCACCTTTAATGGTGCAAACCATTGTTGAAAATGGCATAAAACATGGTATCTCTAAATCCATTGACGGAGGAATTGTCTCTGTGAAAACCACTTTCGAAAATAAGACATTGGAATTAGAAGTTTCTAATACTGGAAAGCTTGATACTGATGAGGCGAGTAAAGGAATTGGATTAGAAAATTCGAGAAAGAGATTAAGTATATTATTTGGAGACCGAGCCGATTTAAACATTCGTCAGGATGGAGATTTGGTAATGGTTTTGATTAAAATCACATACGCATGAAAACAATCATTGTAGACGACGAACGACTGGCAAGAGAAGAACTCAAAATGCTTTTGTCAGAATATTCAGAAATAGAAATTATAGGAGAATATAAGAATACTATAGAGGCGAAAGATGCCATCGAAAAACATTCTCCCGATTTGGTTTTTATGGACATTCAAATGCCTGGTGAAACCGGATTGGAGTTATTAGGAAAAATTTCCAATCCTCCACGAACCATTTTTGTAACCGCTTACGATGAATATGCCATTAAAGCTTTTGAATTAAATGCATATGATTATTTAATGAAACCAATTGATCCGGAAAGATTACAAGAGGTTTATAATCGATTGTCAGAAGAAAATAAAACTCCTGCCAGTGTTGAAAATTCAGATGTTTTAGGTACAGGTGATAAGGTTTTAATTAAAGACGGAGACAAGGTTTGGTTTATTAAAGTAGATGACATTCGTTATTTTGAGTCGGAAGGAAACTATGTTAAGGTACATTTTGAAAAATTCCGCCCACTCATTTTACGATCTTTGAATAGTTTGGAGAGTAGAACGGATGGAAAGTTATTTTTTAGAGCAAATCGAAAATACATCATCAATTTAAACCATGTTGTGAACGTTGAAAGTTGGTTTAACGGAGGCTTACAAGTTGAATTGAGCTGTGGAACCAAAATTGAAATTTCACGCCGTCAAACAATCAAATTCAAAGATCAATTTTCTTTGTAGTGTTGATTTAACGCTCTATTTCTTCTCCTGGTGGAACAATTCTTCGCCATTTCATACCACAGACATAAAGGTTGATACTACCAAATATTTGCTCAATGGTTTGTTGGTATCGACCAATAAAACGGTTGATATTAATTGATCTGCTTTCTTTGATATAAGCAGCAGGATCTTCATGATAAATGAAATCATCCTCTTCAGTAATGAAAAAACCATCTATCAATTTAAAGCCAATTGATTTGATTTTTTTGTTCCGACGTCTTAATTCTGAAAGGCCGGCAATACACTCATCTAAGTACTGAATTCCTGGAGCTTTTAAAGAGTCAGGGCTGGCAGGATGTAATCCCAAAACGGAGTAAAGAATACTTTTGGTATGAAAATCCTCTTCTTCTAAATCATCTTCAATCAACTTAGCATCCAATCCAAATACTTCATGGATAGCTACTTCATCCACAATTTTTACTTTGATTTTGGCTTGGGCCTGGAAAGAAATGAGAAAAAGAAGTAGGGCGACTGGCTTATAACTCCATGATAGGCAAGATAATCTTACTGTCTTGATAAATGCTATGTTTCGCTTTTTCAAAATCACCTTTTTCAGCTTGATAGATGTCTTCCACATACTTTTGCGGATTCAAATCAAACAGCGGAAACATTGAACTCTGAATCTGAACCATGATCCGGTGTCCTTTCTTAAAGGTATGAAAAACATCTAATAAAGGTACTTGAACACTTGTTTTTTCTCCTGATACAAAAGGCTTTCCAGCTTCAAAAGATTCTCTGTATCGTCCTCTAATGTATCCCAATCTTACCAAACGTTGATAACCTTTGTAATTGATTCCTTCCAAATCAGTTTCTTCATCTGCTCTGTCTTCTGGATAAACGTCAATTACCTTAACGTATAAATCAGCATCTTCATGGTCCGTAGCAAATTCGATGAGGGCTTTTATCTCTCCTAGAACGGTCAAGTCTTCTTCCAAAGGTTCTGACGTCCAGCTCAACACATCCTCTCGTTCATTTAAAAATCGTTGATCGTCTGTAAAGTACTTTTTAGGCGCCATGCGATGAAAATCATTTTCCTCGAGGTAAGGAACAGGATGAAAAGGGTCCGCGACAAACTCACGTGCTTTTTGATTCTCAGGGGTATTGTCATTCAAATTACCATTTTCATCAAGGAACAACACTTTTTCCTGATTAGGAGTAGCAGGAAATTTATCAAACTCATGCCAGCTAAGTGTTCCATTATCATAGAGTTTTACTTTAAAATCGGGAGGCGTTCCACGCCCTTTAAGATGATATTCAAAATATTCAAACTCTTCATTTTCCTGGTAGTTTTTACCCAGGTCGGCTCCCAAAAAGATGTTTCCAAGATAATAAAGGCTATCACGACGTTTGTTATGACCGTGTGACCATGGGCCAAGAAGCAATTGAGCTTTATCAGAATGCTGAGCAATTTTTTTATACGAATTCAGATTCCCATAGAGGTTTTGCTCGTCGTTGAACCCTCCGGCAATCATAACATGACAGTTAATACTATCTAAATGTTGAATCCAATCTCTTTTTTGGTGGAATTCGTCATAAGCAGAATGGCTTCGGATATTTTTCCAGAAGAAATTGGTTGAATCCAGGATATCATCAAAATTGGTGAGGGCCATTCGTTCCAAAAAGAACTCATAATAAGGTTCTGAGACATCATTTTCCTCATCATTCCAAAGTGTATCTCGCTCAGGCCACCATGTTTCTGAGGTTGGACCGTTGTGCTGTGTTCCAAAAAAGTTAATAACCGGAACATAATTCAAAGCAAATAGGCCGTAACGATTAAAATCCTCAAAATAAAAGTTGGTTACTGGCGCCATTGCAATTACTGCTTTTAAGCTTGGATGGTTAGATCGCGCTCCAACCAAGGTTGTCCATCCTGGATAGGAATTACCATACATTCCGGCATTTCCGTTGTAATTTTTTAAATTGTTTTGGAGCCATTCAAAAGTATCCCATGAATCTGTTACTTCATCTGTACGTTCAGGATTTTCAAAGGAGTAGGGTGGTTTTACATTTTCATATTTCCCTTCGCTCATCCATCGTCCTCTTACATCCTGAATTATAAAATGGTATCCAGAAGCGATTAAATCAGGATTGTGCATGATATTGGCAGGCATGGTATCTTTTCCATAAGGTGCACAGCTATATGGAGTCCGTTTTAAAAGAACCGGATAATCCTGAGTAGTGTCTTTGGGAGAATAAATCGTGGTCCAGAGTTTTATTCCGTCCCGCATTTCAACATAGGTCTCCGTTTTAGTATAGTCCGCTTGACTAAAGTGATTTTCTTTGGGGGTTGAATCCTGCTCTGTTGAACAGGAGAAAAAGGTAAAAACTAAAATAATACAACTAACAAAGCTTATAACAGCTTGTTGAGTGCGAGGAGGGAATAACATGCGCCAATTTTTTACAAATGTAATGGCTTTATAAAAAAGTTTTGCAGTAAAGTGAAATGTTGTTCGCTAATTTGAAAGAATGTTTTTTTCGATAAACGAATCCATGCCCCTCTAATAGCTGAATTGAACGCTTATTATTGTCTGAAACAATGGCCAGTATTTTTTTGATTTTTAGTTTTTTACACTCTATGTTTAAAACCCATTCTGATGCCTCATAAGCATATCGTTTTCCATGAAAGTTTTCGAGCAAGGCATAACCTAAATCAGGGATGGTTAGTTCATCACGTTTTACCAAACCACAAATACCAACAGGCGTTAAATCTTCTTTTAAACAAAGTTTATAGAGCCCAAAGTCGTTTTCTTCGTAGCTTTTAACAGGACCGTTAAGAATGTATTTTTTAGCTTCAGCTTTGGTTTTAATGTTCTTGTTTCCAATATACCTAATCCATGATGGACTATTGAGTAATTCAAGAATAAAAGGATAATCGCTTTCCTGTAAATGCATTAGGATTAAACGATTGGTTTCACCGACTTTTTTATCCGCCGGCGAAGAATCCTTTTTTGTTATTTCCTTCATCCTTTTCGTCAATTTTTTGATTAGGATCTACTTCAGCCCCAACTTCACAATTACTATCATAAATCCAGTGATCCACGTGGACATGGATACGAACAGTTTCACCTGCTTCAAGTTTCGGAATAATGACGGTTTTTTCCCAATCGTCATCGTAATCCCGTTGGCCATCTTCAGCTCGTGCTGCGTTTTCCTCAAAGATCCAATAATCGCCTTCATCAATTCCCCAGGCATCAATCGCTTCATTCAGGAAAAGGTCTACATCCCATACCTTTACTTCAACGTTTTCGGCAGTGGCATTTCCCTTATTACTAACAATAATATAGATGTCTGTGCCGCCACTTTCTGATACATCTGGGTATTCTATATCCTTAATACGTAAATCGGCCTTTTTTTGTTCGAAAGAAGAGGTGGAAAAAAGGAATAAAGCTAGGAATAGCAATGTTTTTGTAAAAATTTGTTTGGTCATCTTGTTTTCTTTTGAATAAAAGTAGAAATTCTAATAACCAAAAGAAATAGGGGAAATTACGTAGTTTTTACCACTTAGCGGCTTCCATAATTTTATGGAAAATATCATTGTTTTGATAAAAACCTCCAAAAGATGCCGATGAAGGTCCGTAAGCATATACCGGAATTAAAGTTGTGGTATGTGCTGCGTAAGAAAGAGATTTGGCTCCTTCATAAAATTGCCCTACAATGGTATCATACTTCCAATGATTGTCTTGAATGTCCGGAGCTAAAGCAAATCCTCCGGTTTCATGGTCGGCAGTAACAATAACCAGGGTTTCACCATCCTTTTCAGCAAAATCCAAAGCTGCTCCAATGGCTTGATCAAAGTCTTTTACTTCTTCAATAATTCCGTGAGCGTTGGCAGCATGTCCTTCCCAATCGATTTGAGAACCTTCAACCATTAAAAAGAAGCCTCCTTCTTTTTTTGAAAGGAATTCAATGGCCATTTCTGTCGCTTCCTTTAAATAGTTATCACGCCCTTCCAATTTAGAAGGTAAACCTCCCTGAGCTAAAAAGTATCCTACTTTATCCTCACTTAAAAGGTCTTTATTTAAGGCTGTCGTATCAATAGAGAATCCATTGTCCTTTAAAAGTTTCAAAACATCAATACCATCTTTACGATTTTGAGGATAGAAGTATTGAAGTCCACCTCCTGCAAAGAAGTCAATATTTGATTGAGACAATTGATAAGCAATAGTGTCTTTTTGATTACGATGCTCGGCATGAGCATAGAAACAAGCAGGAGTTGCATGCGTAATTCCTGAGGTGGCTACCAATCCTATTGAAATTTCATCATCATTCAAGCGCTCTGCTACATTTTGAATGGCTACTTTGTTTGTGTCTACGGATATGGCTCCATTATAGGTTTTTAGTCCGGTTGCAAAAGCGGTTGCTCCAGCAGCAGAATCTGTAATTAAGCTTTGTTCCGGAGAAGTATTCATCAAACCAATGGTATAAAAACGGCTAAAATTTTCTTCGGTATTTCCAAAATAGAAAATAGTCGACATTTGTGTCAATCCCATTCCATCACCAATCATCAAAATAACATTTTTAGGCTGTTGAGCTAGTATTGCCATTGAGGTTAGGCATGTTGAAAAAAGAAGTGTGATTTTTTTTAAAGATCTGATCATAAGATGGGGTTTGAAAACAAAAATAAGGATTTGGAAGTACTGGTTTTAATTCAAGCGAAAATGGATGGGGAAAAACAATTTGGTTTCAACCTTTTTTCCATTAATAGTACCCGGAATCCATTCGTCTGGAAGTGCTTTAATACATTTTAAGGCTTCTTCGGCACAGCCATCTCCCGGATCCTTGTGAATGCGGTGTTCAATAGCCTTTCCGTCGGTTGTAATCCATAAAGTAATATATGCCATTCCCTCTGTTTGATTAACCTTTGCCGTTTCTGGATAAGTGACACAGTCATAAGCTAGGTCTACCGCATATTGCAGTCCACCAATAAAGAGAGGAGGAGAGTCCATCATAATGGAGGTGCTGTCTTTCCCTTCTTCCCTAAAAAAGTGTTGTTCATTAGGGTTATGACGAACAAAAAAATGCAAACTATCGGTTGTATGATTGTATTTTTGAACCAGATTTCCGTTCTGGTCATAGTAAGACCATAGTCCGCCTTGTTCGTTGTCAATGAAGAGTCCTTCAGCTTGTTTTTTACCGTTAGCGTGGTAATAGGTCCAAACATGATTTCGCTTCCCATACAAATAAGTACCATATTCAATTAAAGCTCCTTTTTTGTACTTCTTATAAGGACCGTGTTTTACCGTATCTTCTTCAATTTTTAAGTCAAACTCCTCAACAAAATCATCTGATTTAATTGTAACTGTTTCTATTTTGCTTTGTGTAAAAGCAGTGGCAGAAAGGAGTGTTAAAATGAAGAATATCTTATTCACCTTTAATGGAAAGTGCTCCTGAAGGGCATTGATGAACCTGATTGATAATTTCTTCTTTTGTAGCTCCTTCGGTTTGAATCCAGGGACGATCCTTAGGTTTAAAGACGGCTGGTAATCCTTTGGCACATTTAGCTGCATGAACGCATAGTTCTTTTTTCCAGACAACAGTAATGTCGTCTTTTTCGTATTCTTTTGTCATGTCGGATGAATTTACCTTAAAAATAGGCAATTATTTGTTTGAAATTACAACTCAAGACGCATTAAATAATCATCTTCTGAATGACCATTTTCAAAATGATGACGTACGGCTTTTTCAATATTGAATCCCTCTCGTTTGTAAAAGTTGATTCCTCTGTGATTATTTTGATTCACAATGAGCTCTAAAACCTTTAACGCTTTTGACTGGGCTAGGTTAATGGTGAAATCAAGCGCCTTTTTTCCAATTTTTAACCCTCTGTATTGTTGGTGAACATAAAGTTTTGAGAGTAACATTTTAGTTGGAGACGGAAGGAGACTTAGAAAACCTATGGGAGTTTCACCTGATTTTAAAAGGTAATGTAAATAACCTTCTTCAACTTGTTGAGATAAGGCATGAATGGACATGTATTTTTGAAGAAAAAAATCGACATGATCTTCGTCCATATAAGTGTCATAATGCTCATGAAAAATCTCTTGTGACAGCTTTTCAATGATCAGCAAGTCGTTTAATGATGTAGCATTGTGAATAGTGAGCATTAGGAGGAAATACTTCGGATGGAATCAATTAAATGATCTAAATCTTTGTAGGTTAAGTGAATTCCGCAAGAAACGCGAATTCCCATTAAATCGGCTTCATAAATAGCTCTGGTTCTGCACTTGAATTCTTTATGTAGTTTGGATTGAACATCTTTATAATCAATACCATCAATTTTAAAGGTTAAAATGGCTGATTGATAGTTAGGGTTTTCAGGAGATAAAAGCTGAACTTTGGGAATCTCTTTTAGTCTTTTTCTTAAATAATTAGAAAGGTCAATTCCTCTTTTTTGGACTCTTTCAATACCCAATCGATCAATAAAGTCAATGGCATTTTCAAAGCCCTTGGTAACAGGAGTAGAACGAGTACCATATTCTTCTCTACTTCCTTGTTGTACATAGTCAACGCTCAGTGATTTAAAGTCGAGATTTTCTACCGAATAGGCCCCCACAAAATGAGGTTTTACCTTGGAAAAGGATTTTTGGTTAATGTATAAAAATCCGGTAGATTTTGGTCCCAATAACCATTTGTGTCCACTGGCAGCATAAAAATCGGGATCAATATCACTTAAATTCACTGCTATGTTCCCAACAGCTTGAGCTCCATCAATAAAACTTAGTATTCCTTTTGACCGACAGAATCCAGCCAGTTCTTTAACTGGAAGTTGCATACCATTGGTACAGGTTACATGCGAAACAAATAATAGTTTTGTTCGGTTGGAAATGGCTTCTTTGATTCGACGTAGATTATCTTCTCCATTCAAATCTAGTTCTACTACTTTAATTTCTAATCCAATCTCTTCCCGTAATAAAATCCAGGGAGCAATTCCTCCAACATGTTCGTGGTTGGTGAGAATAATTTCATCTCCCTTTTTGAATTCTAAGCCTCGAGCAATAATATTGACTCCCTCGGTAGTGTTGCGGGTAAAACTCATCTCCTCGGGAAGAACGTGAAAGAAATCGGCTAAAGTTTGACGGCTGCTTTTAATCCAGCCATGTCCCGTTTCACTTTCCTTTTCCATGCGCATGGTCCAGTCATGAACGCTTTGAATAGTCGATTTCGTTGAAGGCCCTAATCCTGCTGTGTTTAGATAAGTCCGCTTTTCAGATAAAATAAAATGCTTCTTTAAATCTTCCCAATTAATGTCTTCAAAATCAATACGGGGAAGATTGGCATTATTTGTTGAAGATGCCATCAGATTTATGCCCACACCAGTACCCACTGCTCCTAGCAGGCTATTTTTGATAAAAGCTCTTCTCTTTTGGTTGGGCATACAATGAATTAGCAATCGATAATAACCAATTCTATTGAATCGGACAAATTTAAGAGCGATAAAAAGCGATAAAGCTAGACGTTGGTTGGGTGGGGTGGAGTAGAAACCTCATAAAAGAGATCTAACTCACCTCTTCTTAAGATGCCTTTACCTGAAATTTGGAGTAATTGATAACTCTCAAGATCTGACGATTCAAAACGAATTTCTTCTTCCTGAATGGTGGCTTCAAAATTAAATCCCCTTGATGCTATGGTGATGTGCTCTTCCTCTTTAGTTTGATTTTTTTGAATGACATGAACTACATAATCTTCGTAGAAAGAGTAGGTTGTATCATGAATGATAAACATGTCCGGACGAATGTTTTCAAAAGTTTCAGTATGTTCTGTGTATTCAATTTTATCTCCACAAGCCAATACAAAGAGAGACAAACTAAATACTGCAAAGAGTGAAAAACCAAGTTTTTTCATATTGGCGAATTTATTTTGATAACGTTAAATGAGCAAGAATAGACGCATTTTGAATTTGTTAAATTTTGTTAAAAGCCTCTATTCCCAGGCTTGACAGATGAATAAAATAGGTTTGAACTTTTGATTATTTTTGCAGCGATTTTATGAAAAGAGGAGATCAAATAGAGGTTCTGATAGAAGAGTATGCCTTTGGAGGTAAAGGAATTGCTTTTCAAGAGACAGAAAATGGGCGTTATGTCATTTTTGTGGAGAATACCATTCCAGGGCAAAAGGTATTGGCTAGAATAGCTAAAAAACGTAAGAAACATGCCGAATGTAAGTTGCTTAAAGTATTGGAGCCTTCCGAGCTGGAAGTTGAAAATAACTGGCAAGAAATATCTGGTGCTCCTTTCATTCATGTTCCCATTGAAAAACAGAGAGAGTTTAAATTGAGTTCTACTTTGGAGCAATACCGAAGAATAGGTGGAATCAAGGAAATTGATGGACTCTTTGACGAATACATTGCTTCTCCACTTGATTTTAATTACAGAAATAAAATGGAGTATTCTTTTTCTACTATCCGACAAGATTTGGAGAGTGGAGAAGAGTTGGATGATGAGTTTGCATTAGGCTTTAAGTCCAGAGGGACCTGGTGGAAAGTAGAAAATTTGGATAAAGCAGACGGCTTGTTTGATGAAGACTTTGAAAATCAGCTTCATTTGATTCGTAAAGAATTAGAGAAAAGTGGACTTCCCGCCTGGCATCCACCAAAAAAACTTGGTTTTTTCAGGCATTTGGTCGTTCGTAAGTCTTTTGCGCAGGATAAACTGCTGATCAACTTAGTGACTTCTTCGCAAGGATTAAAGAAATTTGATCGTACCGCCTTTGCCAACTTTGTGCAGGAACTATTGGGTGACCGTTTGGCAGGATTGCAGCATACCATCAATGATGATGTGGCGGATAGAGCCAAGATAGAAAATGGTCAAAATCAGTTGCTTTATGGTGAACCGGTAGTTTTAGAAACCGTTTTAGGTTTGGATTTTGAAATTAGTATGGAAAGTTTTTTTCAAACCAATCCTAAAAGTGCCGAACGTCTTTATTCAAAGGCCATTAGTTACGCTCAAGAACAATTTGATTTGAAAGGAGAAGTATTGATGGATTTGTTTTGTGGTACAGGTACTATTGGACAAATCATGGCCGATCAAATTGAGGATGTTAAGGTCATTGGGGTTGATATTGTTCCGGAAGCAATTGAAGATGCGAAACGTAATGCGGAGAGAAATCAAATTAAGAATCTAGATTTCTATGCTGCTGATGTAGGTAAGTTTTTAGTGGAATATCCTGATTTTAAAGGGAAAATACACAGTATTATTCTTGATCCACCAAGGGCTGGAATTGCACCTAAAAGTTTAAAAAAGGTAATTGATCTTGGAGCAAAACAAATTGTTTACATCTCCTGTAATCCCGCTACACAGGCCAGAGATGCTATTGTGCTCAAAGAGGGGGGATATGAACTAAAAAAATTGTCTTTGGTAGATCAATTCCCGCATACCTCACACATTGAAGCTGTAGGTCTTTTTATTAAGGAAGATTAAAGCATTATTTCAAGACGAATAGCTTGCAGGGTGTGATACTTGAAGATGTATGTGAGCTTATGTGTTTCTGTCTTTACTGTGATTCTTCCGGGATTGGATAAACCATCCCAAACGGTAAATGATTGCTGTACATCCAACAAACTCATTCCCACGGAAATACCATTAGGAAGGACAATGGCCGGATTAGTAATATAGGCCTCAACTAAATAAGCATCTTCTTCATTGCTGGAAAATAGAAAGGAAGTTCCGTTTGGGCCTACGAGCTCAGTAAAATGATATTCTTCTCCACCAGCCGTTATTTCGGTATTCACCTCTTTTTCTAAATCACCATGGCTAGTGTTTTTAAGCCACTTATAAACGGATACTTGACTGTACTTTTTAGCTTCAAAAGTATCAATGGATCCTGTAAATTCAATGCTGGCAACATGTTTATAGTTGGCATTGGATTCGACATGCTTTTTGTACTCATCATTAGTCTTTGAAGCTGGAATACCTGCTTGTAGCAATAGCTTTTCCCAATTGGCCATTTGAGCCTCGGCTTTTTCCAAATCAAACTTCTTAGGAGATTTGGTCGGAATTTGCAATTCTTGCTGACTCCATAAACTGATTTGGTCGCATTCAAAACAAAGGGAGAAGGAAGCCACGGGCTGATAGGACTGATCATAATAAATAATGCCGTGTCGTGGTATATAACATTTACCCAGTCCGTGGTTAAGTTCTTCAATTCCTCTGGCCATTTGTTGATGGATATCAGATAGCAGCTCCTCACTTAAGTCAATACCATCTCCTAATTTAGAAGGAGCATAAACTCCATCAGCATAAATGTGTTTATCAATTTCAGAAGGAGTTTCAGTATAAATGTTGAATAAAAAAAGTTTGGCTGAAGTGTATTCTATATTCGGAAAAATAAACCCACCAGAAAAGGAAATTAGCGAACTCAATAAGAAAAGGTGAAGCAATAATGTTTTCATAGTCTGGATTTATTATTCTTTAAGTTAAGTTATTTCTAATAGAACGATTCACTTTTTTACAAATTAGTACTTTTAAAAAAAGTAAAAAATATGGACGCTGATTTTTGGGAAGACCGATGGAAAAATGAAGAAACAGGATGGGATATGGGAACCGTTTCCCCTCCTTTAAAGGCCTATTTTGATCAATTAGAGGATAAATCGCTTAAAATTCTGATTCCGGGATGTGGGAATGCTTATGAAGCTCAGTATTTATGGGAGAATGGGTTTGGGGATACTTCTGTCGTTGATATTTCTGAAAGTGCTCTTAAATCGTTTGGAAAACGCTTTAATTCGTTTCCGACTGCTAATATGTACCATCAGGACTTTTTTGAATTGGAAGGAGACTTTGATTTAATTGTGGAACAGACTTTCTTTTGTGCGATTCACCCTGATATGAGAAAAAAGTACGCTAAAAAAATGGCCGAACTGATTAAATCTGGAGGACATTTAATGGGCTTGTTATTTGATTTTCCGTTAGAGGATGGACCTCCTTTTGGTGGAAGTAAAGAAGAGTATTTGGGGTATTTTTCAGAAGATTTTGAAATCAAACATCTCGAAGCTTGTCGTAATTCTATTCCTCCTCGTCAGGGAAGAGAATTTTTCATTGAGTTTGAGCGGAAATAAATTAAAAGGGAATAGCTTCACCTGTTTTATCACCTTTTTGAACTCTCAAAGAACCGCTCAGTTTGAATTTGTCAAAGAAGCTTGGGGTAACGTTCATAAAATCTTCTGCAATGAACTCGCTCAGTAGTTTTTTTATATCGTTATGGCTGCACTGATTATGGTCAAAAGCTGATGAAACTCCTGGTTGAGCGGCTATTTCTTCATCTTTTTCAATGGAATAATGATAGGCAATATCAATGACTGTTCCACTTTTATCATAGCGAATAACAGAAAGTATGTGGTTTGATTTCAGACAAATGTTGTAATCAAAGTGAAATAAGATTTCATAGCGCAAGGTGTCGTCAAAATAGCACTGGTATTTAGAGTCTAGTTCATCGATACAGTTTCCTATTTTATTCGAAAAATCCCACCAAAGCCCTTGTTTTAAACCTTGGGCATCGGTAGAAGACAAGGTATCGACCTTATTTTGGGGGTAAAAAGGCCCTTCTTTCTCTGAAAAGGCAATCTTGGAAACTGAGGGGAGAAAATTATCAGAAAGAGGAATTTCAATTAGTGTAGTGTCTCCAGCTTTAAATTCAACCGCTTTAAAACTCTTTTTCCATTGTTGATTGTGGCCAGTGATAGACAAAGTGATTTGAAGATCGGTAGTTCCTGAATCAACTGGAGTTATCAACTTTCCGTGTCTTATTTGATGATACTTGCCATTGTATGCAATGCCATTAATGTGTTTGCTAAATCCTTTAACATGCTCAAAATCTACATTTACTGCCAGAACTGATGTCTTATCTTGTCCAAGGCCGTTTAGGGTAATCAAAAGAATTACGAAAAGCAGATACAATTTGATATGCCGATTTTTTTTGCTCATTCAATTTAATGATCACAAGAGTTGTACCAATTAATACACCCAGTAACAGTAAAGATCGGTTTTTTGAATGAAATAAGCATTTGGAAATTCTTCTCGAATGGCAGTTAATCGTTTTTCAGCTTTTTCTTTTTCTTGAATAGGATAAATCCCTGCTACAAGGCAAATCGTCGTTCCAGATACTTCATCATCTAAGAACTGAAGTACACCTGCTAATGAATCCTGATCAGTAGGAGGAATGCATTGCAAATATTCCCAACTCACTTTTTCATCTGGAATGGTTTTACGGGTGTATTTACTGGCCAAGGTAGGGTCAGGTGAATTGGCAATGTGAATTAAGTTTTTCTCTTTATTATAAGCCTTTGTGGTATCCATTTCAAAAGCAAACTTCTTAATCAAACGATTGGTGGAAGCCTTAATGTCCTTGAAGTTTTTGGATGTGTCAACCACTAAAATGAGTACGTCATTGCACACCATTTTCGGTACTTTAGCTTGAGAAAAAACTCCATTAATAATGAAGAAGCTCAATGTAAAAAGGAGTGGTTTAATCATAGTTCGATATTTGATGGATTTAGCTTTTTTGTATTGCTGACGAAAGATGAATCATTGAGGCTGCATAGGAATTCAATTAAATCAAACCTTTCCTGTTCATTTAATTCGAAACCACCAATCAACTCACTTTGATTAAAATGTTTTTTTCCGCCTGCGGCGTAATGGTCAATTACTTCATTTAAATCCGCTGCGCTTCCGTCATGGAAATAAGGAGCTGTAAATCCTAAATTACGCAATGAGGGAACTTTAAATTTCCCTATATCTGTGCTATCATGGGTAATTCGGGCTCTTCCTACATCTTCATAATTTTCGTAGAGTCCATTACACTGATAAGTATTATTGGTAAAGTTAAATTCGCTATGACACTGAATACAATTTAGACGATCACTTTTAAAGAGTTCCCACCCTCTTTGAGCACTGGGGGATAGTGCTTTTTCTTCTTGCTGATATTCAAAACGATCAAAGGGTGAATTACCACTAATCAATGTCCATTCAAAAGCCTCAATGGCTCTGGTTAGGGTAAAAGGAGTTATAGAATCATTAAAAGCTGTTTGAAAGAGTTGAGGATATTCGGGATGAACATTTAATCGATCAATAACATCCATAACTGTGTTGTGCATTTCTCTTTCATCCTGAATAGGAGATATGACTTGCATGGCGAGAGTTGGTACACCTCCATCCCTCATATAAGCCTCATTCCAGGCTAAATTAAAAAGGGGAGGCGCGTTCCGAATTCCAAGGGAATCATCTACGCCAATTGAAAAGCGAACAGTATCTGAGAATGCTTTGTGTGTGAAATGGCAAGAAGCACAGGATATGCTTGAATCTTTTGATAATAACGGATCAAAGAACAATTTTTGTCCCAATGCAATCTTTTCCTGGTTTAATGGATTGTCTTCGGCTAGCACGGGTTCTGTAAAACCGACTGGAATTTCTAGTTCGTAAGGAGTTGTTTTCACTTCATTGCTTTGTTGTGTCTCATCTGAAATTTGAGCACAGGCAGGAATAAAAACTAAAAGAAAGAGAAGCCGATTAAAAATGGAACGTAAAATCATCTATTCCATCGAAAGAGATGACTTTAGGTTATTCATCACTCTTACAGAGAGATTTACTTCTTCGTAATTTCCGTGATAAGTAGGTTCAGTTACTACGTCTACTGAATTAGCTCCATTATCAAATAGGCTAGCAAGATTGATGTTGAACGTATTCGTGATGGCACCATCTTTTCCCATTGACATATTCAAATCATATTCAACCGAAACAAAAGATTCTTCAAAACCGGTATGATAAGCATAGGTACCATCAAAAGTGCCATCTTGCTCAACATCGTAGCGTCCTTCTAAAGAGAAGAATCGGTACATCGTTGCCCATCCCCAATAGGTGTTGTTAGATACATGTAGGGGGTGATCACTATCATCAAATCCAGTAGGGTCAGCTTCATTCAGCTCTTTTGGAACACCCAGGTTGAACTTGAGTTTAGTATAGTCTCCTGCTGGGATATCATAACTTAATGAAGCTTTTCCGTCTGTACCAATTTTCACTAGTTCAATATCTTTTATGTCGCAATCTTCTCCTTTTTTGTCAACTAAAATAATGTCGGAGATATAAAACTGCAAGAGTTCTATTTTTAGATCTTGATTGGCAGCATTCGGGAAAACATAAGAAAGTTCCCTATTTACATCGTCCGTTTGAACCTGGAAATCCATGGTATAGGTACCGGTTTTCTTATTATTCTTCTTACAAGAAGCGAAAGGAATGATTAATAAAACTAAAAGAAGTAAATGATATTGCCGCATGTTTGATTGTTTAAGGTATAAACGTTTGAAAGTCTGCAAATGTTGCCGCAAAAACAGAGCTTTTTTCAAATTTAGGGATTATTCTGTTTCTCTTCTCAAATCAACCTAAAAGTTGCAAGTGTATGTAACTTAACTTACACAACTCAGCTGAATGAATAAAACCTTATGATATGCCTCTTTTCTCAAGCCAACGATTATAGTTGATATAGCCTGTACTAAGGTTAATATGTTCTTTCGTGATAAGATCATTATTCGCTATTAAGGTTTTCAATTCTATAAAAACAGCTTTGAAATCTGAAGGTGAAAGCTGTCCCAACTTAGAAAAGCAGGAGAGGAGTTTCTTTAAGAATTGCTGATCGTAAGGAACTTTTTTAGCCATTCTTTTTGCACTTTCTACAAAGTATCTCAATACAAAAAGATTATTGAGTTCAAAATGAACCATCAAGTTTAGAATACGCGCATGAAGTTGAATGTCACTACGAGTATCTCCAAAATTGTTGTCCATTATTTTGTTGAGGAACTTTAAAGCTGTCTTAAAATCTTCAAGGACAAAATAGATATTAGCCAGCTGAAACCAAAAAGAGATGAGATAACTATCAGGCATTTTATTCATGGCCTTTTCTACTGTCAAATGAATACTTTCAATTTTATCTTTATTCTCTGATTCAGCTTGTAGTTGTCGGTAAATCTCCAATTCCAGGTTATACATTCTTAAAGCCTGTTTTAAGAGTGTAATGTTCTCTTTTTGGAGTTTGATTCGATCGTAAAAGTCCTGTAATTGAACAATCATCTTCAAGGCCGTATCATAGTCAACAGTGAAGACAAAATAGCTAATAGCATTGTTCATGCTGGAGATATAGAGACCCGGATATTGTTCTAGTTTGTTTTTATGGAGTTCAAAGAAGGCAATAAGATCATTCAGGCATTCTTTGGTTTCATCAGCGTTTCCTAAGTTCACAGCTTTAAAGTAACGGGCATTACAGTGAATGACTCCGCTTTCAAAACTACTGGCATTATTGATATCTTCGAGTAACTCTTCGTTTGGAATAGGACCTTTGTATCCAGCTATAATAGATTCTGATAAATCGGTAATGAGTTGATAATACGAATGCTGATTTTTAAGTCGTTCGACAGAATCAATCTGCTGTTGAAGAATTTGCTTAAAGAGTGAGAAGTTTGATGGATCTTTCGTTTGAGCCAATTTTCGCTTCCAATTCTGAACTTCATTTAAACCCGAAAAAAGGTCATATTCAACTGCTATTCGTTCGGCTTTTTTGACTTCAACCTCACAAAGCTGAAAGAGTTCTTTATTGAAGAGAATATTGAGGTTTGAGAGACAATCATTCAATTCAACTTGCTTAGATCGTTTGGCGTGGAATGAGCGTAAACTTTTAAGAATGGCCTGTTTTAAGTAGTTTTTTAAAACGTGGAATTGACGGAGGGATTTATCGTTCTTAAAAAGAGTTTTTATTTGCTGTTCGTCGTATTCATCTGAGGAGTCAATGGCATCAAAGAGCTTTATGTATTTAGCACTCCCTTTAAACTGGGCCGATTCCAAACGAAAGTTCCGCTTTTCACTTTTGGACATCGCCTTAATTAGTGCAAAAAGTTCTTCGTTTTTCTTCATTGAAAACTACATTAATTAATACTAAATTACCATTTTTATTTGGATGTATTGTCTGGTTCTTGTTTTAGAAAACTACGTTTTTAAAATCTTAGTGTTGAATCCTCCTCATTTGTCCTCTATGTTTGTCTTAACATTAATTCTAAAAACAATGCATTATGTCAAATGTGATTAACTGGTTTGAAATTCCAGCCAACAATTTCGAAAGAGCATGTGATTTTTACTCTAAAGTAATGGGAACAGAATTACAAAAAATGCCTGTGGGAGAATTGCCTGATTTAATGGCTTTTTTTCATCATGAAGGAGAAGGTACTGTAGGAGGGTCAATCATCAAGGGAGAAGGTTATGTTCCTTCGGCTGAAGGAAGTGTGATTTACCTGAACGGTGGAAATGATCTTGCAGATCCTTTGTCGAGAGTAGAAGATGCGGGAGGAAAAATTCTTCTTCCTAAAACGGCCATTGGAGAAAACGGATTTATTGCACATTTCATGGATACGGAAGGGAACAGAGTTGCCTTTCATTCAATGAACTAAGAATTTATCTAAGATTATTATACAGCAGAAACCTTCTCTTTTTTAGGGAAGGTTTTCTTGTTTAAGCAATTAGTGCCTGAATATCTATTTTAAAGCGAGCAACCATATCATCTTCTTTTTTCGAGGGTAAATCAAAAGCATCTGCAATGCGGTCGGCAATAACAATAAATTGGTTTACCAATTGTGGCGTAAGGTGAATTTTGTTCTCATCAAATTCCTGCATAGCCCATTCATAACTAGTTTCAGCATCCGGATCATCCTTTTCCAGAATAAGGAAAATTGTTTCTGCAAAATCAAAGTCAATGTTGTGTTGTTTTGTCTGTTCCAGAACGATTTCCTGAATTTTTTGTCGTTCTTCTTTTTGCACTGTTCCGTCTGCTTTGGCAATAGCATAGGCCATTTCACCCATGGCGTAATATATGTTTTCCAATCCGTGCATAATTTGTTTTTTAGACAATTATACCCAAATAAAATGCAAAAGTCACAAGACCATAAACAAAAAGCGAGGCTAAATAGCCCCGCTTTCCGTTGATCTGACAACGCTTCTTTACTCTGAGAAGTGTTGCATCCAAGTTAGCTCCGTTACTTTTCCTTCTGCATCGGTAACCTCGAAACTAATCCAGGCCATTTCAGGTGCATCAGTAGGAACATCAAAATGACTATGGAAATCGTAAGATGTTCCGGAAATATCTCCGTGTTCCATGAATCCAAATGAGTGAATATGTTCACCATTTGTAGCTGCATCAACAACCGTTACATGGTAGCTTGCTAAATCGCGATCATCGGAAAAGGTAGCGTTAACGTGAACCGTTTCGCCCCATTTAGTATCAGCATGTTCAGCAGGTGTTTCAACGGTAATAGTTGGATTTTCTTTGTCCTTTTTACATGAAGTAAAAGTCGCTGCCAATGCTAAGATGGCGATTGCAAAAATTGATTTTGTTTTCATTGTTATTTATTATTTAAGGTTATTAAAATCGATAGTCGTAAACGAAAGGCGCTCTTATTTTGAGCTCCTCTCACTTTTTCAAATAGGGGAACATCCCCAAAAGCGCTAATGGTCATTCGTTTTTTATATCCAATAGCTCCTCCTACAGATCCGTATAAACGGCTGTATCCGGTATTAAAAACTGCCAGGTCATTATAAGTCTGGCGAAACAAGTAGTCATTCGTTAATCCACCACTAATTGTTTTAAACCACTTCGGTTTTTGGTGGGAAGAACTGTCTTTGATAGTTCTATTATTGAGTTTGTAACTCACTAAAAAAGTAGTATTCCAAAAGTCTCCAAAGTCAACGTTTTCTTTGTTTTTAGGTGTGATTTTATAGGTTGTGTTTAGAACGTAGTTTACCTTCTCTGATCGGGATTTTTTATGTATTCCAATTCCAAAGGTCGGATCCCAGGTTTTACTTCCCATAGAGGCCACAACCGATCCGTTATTTTGATCAGTGAATCCACTTGGAATTTCTATTCCTGCGATTAAGGCTATTTTGGGAATACGTCCATTCTTTATGGGAAGTTGATATTTTCCCATAAAGGTTATATCTCCCAATCCATGACTTGTGCCTTCCAATCGGTCTATACTATCATCAGCTCCTTTTGAATAAACATCCGAACGGATTTGGATGTAAGGAACCAAAACTGATAGACTCAGGTTTTTAGCCAAGCCATAATGGGCACCAAGAAGGGTAGAGTTGACAAAATGAACATCAGCAACAGGAGTTAAGTAAGGTGTTGTATCGTCCTGTGGTCTCAAAAACCAAAAAGCATCTGAAACTCCAAAGGCGAATACTCCTTTTGGAATCATCATTGATTCCGCATTTCCTCCCAATGAAACATTTGCCGAACCTCCACCTGAGCAACACGGGGGTTGCGTATAGGTGTAACGTGCCAACAGCAATAGTGCTGAGCACAATAAAATTCTAAACATTTTTAATGATTTCGGCGGCCTGAGACTATTTTATAAGTCATAAGCAGTCCACAGACCAAGAGTGTCTAATTGTTGTTTGCGGAGAACATGACGTTCTCGATATGTACAATTAAATCCTAGGAGGATCAAGAAGGTCTTTAGAAAAACCTGTGAGAGGCTCCTCTGCTATAGAAGGAGTTAAATTTTGCTGATCTTCGGTAATTGAAAAAATGGAATAAGTTGAAGAGACGTTGGTATAATAATCTTCAGGTACTTCCTTGAAATTAGGCATTGCAGGATTCTCTTCTGCATCTTTTGTCTTGGCAATTTCCTTTTGTAGATAACACTTACCATGACATTTCATTTGAGGTTTTGCTTTGTTTTCACAAAGCTCTTCTTTAATGAATTCGTAGTTAAGAGCGTAATCAATATATGGCATAACCGGTTTTAACATGGCTAGCATGTATAAACTTAAAAGACCGATGACAGCGAGAGTACGCATCATAACAAAGCTATGAAAAGTTTATTTAAGTTCATGTGCCTAATGTTACAAAACTTTCATTTCTTGATTAAAATCAGCTTTTAAATAACGTCTGTAAATCAGAAGGGAAGCCTGCTAAGGTCAACATTTCCTCCCGAAATAATAATTCCGACTTTTTGCTGTTGAAATAACTCTTTTTCTTTTAAAACAGCTGCTAAAGCTACTGCCGAAGAAGGCTCAACAATAATTTTCATTCGTTCATAAATGAGTCTAAGCGCTGCAACTATTTCTTCCTCTTCAACCAAAACAATTTTAGAAACGTGCTTTTGGATGATCGGGAAATTATGATGTCCAAGGTTGGTTTTTAAACCATCGGCAATGGTATTAGCTGTTTCATTGGTCTCAATTCTTCCTGAAATTAAAGATCGATAAGCATCATCTGCATTTTTTGGTTCTCCAGCGATTACCTGACAATTGTTTCCAAAATAATGGGCCGCTAAAGCTGTTCCTGCGAGCAATCCACCACCTCCAACCGGAGTAACCAAATGAGTCAAATCAGGATGTTCTTCTAGTAGTTCCATTGCAGCAGTTCCTTGTCCTAATATAACATCCATATCGTTAGATGGATGAATGAAAGTTGCTCCCTTTTCTGATTCTACCTGGGCGGCAGTTTGTTCTCTTGCCTCAAGTGTTGGCTCACAAATAATGATTTGGCCCCCATAGCCTTTAACAGCTTCTTTTTTTACTTCTGGAGCGGAAGAAGGCATCACAATATAGGCTGGAATACCAATACTTTTTGCTGCTAGGGATAAGGCTTGAGCAAAATTCCCCGAAGAATGAGTAACAACTCCTTTTTGACGTTGTTCCTCGGTAAGGTTGAGTAATGCATTGGTGGCTCCTCGCATTTTAAATGCTCCCATCTTTTGGAAGTTTTCACATTTAAAATAGAGCTCACATCCTGCAATATCATTGATTTGAGAAGAAGAGAGGATAGCTGTGCGATGAATGTAGGGAGCAATTTGCTCATGGGTTTTTAGAAGCAGATCTTTCATAGAATAAAGTTATTAGATTTTGAAAGAAGCTAATCAGCTTTCATTTTAAGAATGGTCGTAATTCTATTACGTCGACTAATAATGCTTAAGTGTTGATTATTAACCAATGTTCCTACAACTTCATTCGCTTCTACATCGGTTCTTTCTCTTTCCCAAATGAGTTGTCCTTCAGCACTTAATTTGATGACTTTTACCGAACGGGTTTCCGTTGGAGCGGCGAAGTAGATGTTCCCTTCAACATCAGTCCCCAAGGTACCTTGATATGTGTTGTTGCACTCAACGAGTTGTTCCCAAACGATATTAAAATTGTTGTCAACCTTAATGACACGTTGTGATTCTGGCTTACGATAATAAGCCATTGATACAGCTACAAATCCATTAGCTGTTTCGATAACATCGTATCCCCAATTCCATTCGTGTCGTTCATTTTCACGCAACCAATGATATTCTTTGTAAAGTTTAGCCTCTCCGTCTGTATTTAACTTAAGTAGGTACATTGAATAGTGACTCCCGGTTTTTTTCGTTCCAACGGATACCAGGTCTCCATTTTTATCCAGAATAATTCTCGAAGGAGTATAATTTCCTGATTCTATTTCAGGAAAATGTTTATCCCACATAATTTCACCTTCGGTACTGAGTTTTACAAGTCGAACAATGGAAGGGTTGGAAAGATCACCGTAACCTTTCTCCCTTTCTTTAGAGGCCAAAACAATGAATTCGCCGTTATTCAACTCTACAATATCCAATCCAACTGAATTGTAATTGGATGGAATGTCCTTATACCATTTGAGATTACCATTGGCATCCGTTTTAATGACAATGGCAGCCTGTGTTTTGTCATACTCATATTGTTTTTCCCTATTAGTGGGTCTAAATCCAACAATGGCAAAACCTGAGTCCTGGCAAGCCGTTATTCCAATTCCTGAGAGGTGATGAGGATATAATCGGGTCCATAATGAATCTCCATTTGCACTTCTTTTGTGTAAAAAGCACATGGGGTCTCCAAAAAAATTATTTTGTGTAATCCATTTTGGATATTTTTCAGGATCATATCCGTAAAGACTGGAAACAGCCTCATAACTGCCATAATCGAATCTGCCAGAGATTAGAATACTCCCATCCGGATTATTGATTGCATCAAGGCTTTTAAGCTTAAAGCCCGGAACATCTAAATAGGCAATAGAATCTTGCTGCGAAAAGGCCAAAATACAACTAAAAAAAAGGACTAATGAGAGTAATAATTTCACTATCCAATTTTTAAAATTAAATCCACTAAGCGGTTAGAGTATCCAGCTTCATTATCATACCATCCCACAATTTTGATCATTTTTCCCACAATGCTCGTCAGTTTTGAATCAAAAGTGGCAGAGTAGGGGCTTCCTAAAATATCTACCGATACTATAGGGTCATTGGTGTAGGCTAAAATTCCTTTTAGTTCATTCTCCGAGGCTTCTTTAAAAGCTGCATTAATTTCCTGAACAGATATCTCGTGATCCATAATAAAAGTCATGTCGGTTAAAGAACCATCCGGAACCGGAACACGAATTCCACAACCTCCCATATGACCTTCTAATTCGGGAAATATTTTTGTAATAGCCTTTGCGGCTCCTGTTGTTGTTGGGACGATGGATTCTGCTGCTGCCCGTGCACGACGAAGGTCTTTATGAGGGGCGTCCTGCAAGCGTTGATCTGAGGTATAAGAATGAACAGTGGTGATATAACAACTTTCAATTTTACCCAGTTTTTTCATTACCTGAACCAAGGGAGCAGCTGAATTGGTTGTACAAGAAGCATTAGAAATAATAGTTTCATTCCCTTCCAAAATATGGTCATTCACTCCTAATACAACTGTTTTTACATCCTCTGACTGTGGAGGAGCAGAGATAATAACCTTTTTAGCTCCTGCTTTTAAATGAGCCTGAGCTAGTTCTTTTGTCCTGAAAAAACCTGTTGATTCAAGAACAATATCTACACCCATTTCTCCCCAAGGAATGTCCTCAGGATTACGATGAGAAGACATTTTAACCGTCCTTCCATTGAGAAGAATGTCAGTTCCATTTGTTTCAATCTCACCTGGAAAACGACGGTGTACAGAATCATACTTTAACAAATGTGCCAGTGTATGATTATCTGCTAAATCATTAATTGCTACAATTTCAATATTGGGATTGGCGGCTGCAATTCGACAAAAATAACGTCCAATTCTTCCAAAACCATTGATTCCTACCTTAATACTCATTTTCCTTCTGTTTTGAATGATTGAAGTTAGCTAATTCGCCGGATATAAGTAGAGTGAGGATGCGAAATATTATCATTTGCCAAAAGAAAAGCGACCTTGGGAAAAAAGCTGTTTAAGATTAGTTCTCCAGCTGTCGAAGATCAATTGTAAATCATGATTTTTGGCGGCTATTTTTTCTATATTTGAGTACCTCAAAAACAATAAGGATTATGACAGAAATAGAATACGATAAGTACCTGGTTCCATTTGATTTTACGGATGCAACCCGTCAGGCATTAGAATATACCTTGGTTTTAGCTAAAACTGGTGGAGGAAAAATTCTGGTGGTTCATGTAGTTAAAGCCTTCTCTGAAGTAAAGGATGCCGAAGAGCGTTTGAATGGAGAAGTATCAAAGTTTCCTGATCCGGATGGAATTGTGGAAACGAAGGTAATTGTAGGAAGTATTTTTGAAGATATTGAGAATGTAGGAAAGGTAGAAGAGGCCTCTTTAATTGTAATGGGAGTTCATAATCCTTCAGGTTTAAAGAAAATTTTTGGTACTGATCACATGAAGATTGTGGCCAATTCAGGAACTCCATTCTTGTTGGTTCAGGAAGAGCAGGTGATCAAGCAAATTGATGACATTGTAATGCCTTTTAGCTTTGATAAAGAAAGTGTACAGGTAACTGATTTTGCTGCAGCTTTAGCAAAGAAATATGATGCTACTATCCATTTGGTAGGTTATCGAGATTCGGACGAGTGGTTGTTGAGAGATATGAAGACAAATGAGGTGGTTGTGCGAAAAAGATTAACCGAGTATGGGGTTAAACACGATACGCATCAAATAGCAACAGGAGAGAATTATGAAGAGGAATTGTTGAAATATGCCAAGGAGATTGATGCTGATTTAATTGCTGCTGCTTATTTCTCAACTGGAGGATTGAGACAATTGTTTCATTCTTTCATTGAAGCCATGATTTTAAATGATCAGAAAATTCCGGTATTAACCATCAATTCTGCTGAAATTGGTGCGGTTGATTCTCGACTTTCTTTTCTTACGGTATAGTTGATTAAAGCTATTTGAGCTTTTCTCCCAGCTGATAAACTTTTTGCAACCATTTATCCCTAAAGGCTTTATTTGAGCCTTTGATAGTAGCTATTTGTGTGATTTTGACAGGTTTTACTCCACAAAATTGAAGAACTCCTTTTTTGATTTGGTGTCTCGTTGGACTTTTCATGTACAAAAAGTCATACCATCTTGGAGTATCAGACGTGATAATAACTCTGGCAGTTTTTCCTTTTAAAAGTTTTTTAGGAAGTGGTTTTCCCTCAATGGGCTGGTAAGTAATTCCCGGTAAAAAGGTTCTGTCAATAAATCCTTTCATTATAGCAGGGTAGGAGTACCACCACATAGGAAATAACCAAACAATGTGGTCTGATTTTTTTATTTTTTCAATGGCATCGAGTAAATCAGGTTCTAAATCAGTTCGTTGCCGGTACCCAAATTTTAAATTGGGATTAAAGTCAAGATCGCCAATATTGATTTGGTCGATTTGAACATTGTTTTTAGCTGCACCTTCTCTATAGGCAGCGGATAGGGCATAATTAAAACTTTCTTTATCAGGATGACCGTTGATGATGAGAATTTGTTTCATTTTAACTTTTTTACAAAGTAAAATGGAACGTTTTAGATGAAAAAGGACATTTGTCTAATTCGAAATAGTGCCTCTTATTCGGCTTAAATGTCGTTGACTAACTCCAAGGTAAGAAGCCAGGTAGTTCAGCGGAATTTGTTTGAGGTATTCGGGATGGTTGTTGAGAAGATCACGGTAGCGTTTTTCGGAATTTTCTTTTTGCAAAAGGAAAATGCGTTGTTCCATTTTTACAAATTCCTGTTCGGCCAGGTGTTTAAGTAATTTTAGCCAATTCATACTGTTGTTCTCTAATTCCTTAATAGCTGATTTGGGAATTAACAATAGCTCCGCGTCTGAAATAGCCTGAATATTTTCTGAGGTTGGATTTTCAGTAATAAAAGAAGAGTAAGCCGTCATGAAAGAGTTTTCAAATGTAAAACAGTAGGTAACTTCGTCTCCTGATGATGAATGATAAAATGACCGAAAGATACCTGAAACAATAAAGGCTACCTCATTTGTTGTTTTTCCTTCCCGAATAAAAAAATCTCCTTTTTTCAGGCTTTTACTCTTTGTTAAATTCAAAGCAGTTTTAATTTCTTCTTCTGTCAGGAGATTAAAGGATTCTAAATATTCTCTCATAGGGCAGAATTGTTATCTTTCTTCATCATCATTGTCAGACTGTTCACCACTTTTTTTCTTGGGAGATAGTTTGTAAATCATCCATCCAAAACCAATTACTAAATGAAGTGCAATAAGTGCGAGAATAATTTTTGTTGTAATGCTCATGACTGCGAAGTTTGTTGCGTGTTCTCAGTCTTTAAATTTAGGAATAAAAGTGGGGCATTACACCCCACTTTTTAACTTTAATTTTCAATTTTTGAGAAAATAATAATCGATAGTTCTGTGCCTGTATCAAGGCTAAAATTAGTTCCTATTGAAATATTCTCCTCCGCAGCGAGGGTAACGATTTGTCCATCTCGATTAATGTTCAATTCATTAAGCATTAAACCCTGCTGAGAGCCATAGAAATTGGCTTTGGGAAGTTGATTGCTAATTACCACATTTTGATTTGGAAAACACGGAATTGGATGTTTCCAGGCAGCTCTTCCAAAGGTTCCGACTCTCACTGTGGTGTCTGCATAAGCTGGATGGATAGTACTAACGATAACATTTGGTAAATTGTTATTGAGTTTAAACCAATTGTAATCATTTCCATATGCCATATAAACACCCAAATCCGTTCCTACATAGATAATTTCAACTCCGGTAATGGAATCGTTTGTTACTGCAATTGTTTGTGCTGGAATAGGAGGGAAGTTATTGGATACATTGGTCCAACTTTCCCCATTGTTTGTTGATTTCCAAACTTGCTGATTTTTACTGTAGGTTGATCGAACAGCGTATAAAGTGTTTAAATTATTGGGATTAAGCGCAAAATCTCGATAGAGGTCTCTGGACAAACTTTTTCCGGTCCACGTTTCTCCTTTGTCATTTGAGTACCATAGGGTGTCCTTTTTCTGATAGTAATGCCAATTGTTATCATGATAAACCCATCCGCCACTATTGGCATAAACATAGGTAGTAGTTGTGTCTCCGTCAGCCATTAAGATTTGCCCTTTTCTGACTTGATTTGCTTCGGTATATTCAGAAATCGTTTTTAAGGTAGTCCACGAAGCGCCTCTATCATCAGATTTTATAATAGAAGTTGGGCTTGTAGCATAGAGCAGTAGTCTTCCATTTAATGTATCTATTGTAAATGAAGAAATATTGTGAGCAATAGATGTTCTATGATTTGTAGGATTTGTTGATAGAATTTGCATCAAGGTTGTTCCTTCCAAATAATAAAAGGTATTGGTCAAATAAGGATCAATCGCTAATAAACCTCCATCTCCGGTAACATTATGCCACCATTCCAAACTATCGTTTACATGTCCGTTTGAAACACCATTGTCTTGAGCTCCACCAACAATAAAACCAGGGTTGGTATAAGAACTTTCTAGTTGGTAAAATTGAAATGTAACCAAAGAATCATTCAATGATTGCCAACTAGTTCCTTCATTTTTAGAACGCCAAACTCCTCCGTCGCAAAATACAAACACAGAGTTAGGGTTGTAAGGATCATAATGAACTCCGTGAACATCCACATGTACTGTTGACTTACTCCAATCTCCTGTACCGTTGAGGGTCCATGTTTTTCCACCATCTACCGATTGGTGCATCCGGATTCCTCCAAAGAACAATTTATTGGTATCAATATCAGATACAGCAATGATATTATTATATCCTCCTTGACAATAGGTGTTTTCGTCGGTTCCATAGCAGGTTAAAAATTGAGTGGCGCTTCCGCCAACTTTGTTCCAATTGTTGCCTCCATCAGTTGTCTTGTAAATTCCTTCAACGCGTCCTTTTCTTTGAGGCTCATTGATTATTGTGATGTACAAATAGTTCGGGAAACTATCGCAAATTGCTAAATCCATGTTTCCTAATGTACTTTTAGATGGGAGACCATCCATACTATGCCAGCTAACTCCTCCATTAGTTGATCGATAAACTGAATCAGCCTGAATAGCAACGTAAACTGAGTCCGAATTTTTAGGATTTAGTACAATAGAGGTTGTGGTTCCGTTTTTGACTTTAGACCAGTTGTTACCCGCATCTCTTGAAATCCAAAATCCGTTAGAAGCTCCCAGGTAAACTGTATTTGAATCTTGTGGGTCCCAGGCTAAATCATAGCATTGAATATTGGCTGACTGAGGTTCACTAAAAGAGGTCGTATCCCAGCTTTTACCACCATCATTAGAGATTAGAACGCCTACACCATGTCCGGTTTGTAGGGGAGATCCTGTGCCTAAAATGATGGAATTTGGATTTTGAGGATTAATGGCTATTGCGCCTACCGAGGTTGTTGGAATATGATCAGTTAAAGGTTCCCAAATCACGGTATCGGATCCGTTAGAGTTAAAGGTTCCTTTCCATAGTCCTCCATCATCGGCACCAACAAAAAGAATGTTGTCCTGTTTAGGATGAAAAGCATAAGAAGATAATCTACCAGTATTTCCTGTTTGTCGCGGTTGATCCCACATTTGGACTGGTCCAACATTTTCCCATTGACCACCTGCTTTTTGAAAGTTTTTGTGATATTCTTCAAATGCAGTCCAACGAGCATATAAAGGAATTTCCCCTGTGCTGTCTAAACGGGCGAGAGTTTTCGTTTTCCAACGTAAATAAGGATTATATCCTGTTCCTTTTCCAGGGATTTTTCCTTTGTCAAAAAACTCCGTATTGTAATAATGATCCCAGTAAGCTATGGTGGCTTTTATGATTTCACCATTGGTTTTTCCAGTTTCAAATCCGGGTGAAAAAGGATTTTCAATTTCTTCCTGAGCATGAAGGTTATTAGAGACTGAGAATAAGGTTATAAGTAATAGGAGAGTGCCCCTAATCGGATTTAATAAAATCGTTTTCATTGTTTTATCTTTTAAGATTTATAAAGAATGATGAACGATTAATCTTCAGCCAATTTTGCTTCAATTTTAGCCAATCGGTTTTTAAGTTCTTCAACTTCAGAGTTTAAGTCCTCAATGATATCCTGTTGCTCTTTTGTTGCTTCTAAGAGAACCGCTGAAAGCTTCATATAATCAACCGATTTATAGCCATCATTGTCTACATATAACAATTCTGGAAAATGAACTTCAACCTCTTGGGCGATGACTCCAATTTGTCGTTTTTCATTGAAATTTTCATTTGGGAATTCGTCTGTTTTCCAGTCGTAATAAACACCTCTTATTGAACTTAATTTAGAAAGAGCTCCATCAATAGGAATAATATCTCTTTTATAACGCATGTCGGATTTACAAGTACCTCCAGTACAATTGACAGAGCCATTTACATCTAACATTACGCTTGGGCTGGTAGTTCCAATTCCTACATGACCACTCGAGTTAATAACAAGTCGTGATTGATTTGCTGTTTGATCTGCAATTTGAAAAAGTCCCGCTCCTCCAATATTTGCAGATCCTGTTGATAACACTAAAAAACGCCTACCTCCGCTTTGTGAATCGTGCCAGAAGGCCATGGCAGGTCCTGCGGTTATTCCAGAGTTAGCAGTGGTTTGAGCCAAAATAACCGGAGGCAAACCTTCTGTTAGTCCAGCCAAGTGGAACATAGCACCAGGAGTGCTTGTTCCGAGACCTAAATAACCGTTATTGTTCAAGGTCATAAGGGCGTCACCCAAAACACCATTACTAGTCGCATTATAAAAGTGAAAACCTCCGTTCCCTTTTCCTCTATGATTAATAAAATAAGTATAACCTTTCAGTTGGCGGTTCCAATCCATATAAGCCCCCTGACGAGGCATGTTGGTTTGTAAAGTACCTCCACTTCCGGCCATTCGAATTTGTCCTCCAACGGATAAGCGTACGGTTGAATAATTATTAGCACCAATGGCTACGTTGGCATCTTGATTTACCTCTATGGCTTTGGTTTGGCCAAAGGAAATTGATGTAGATAATAAAATCGTAAAAAGAACAATTGATTTTTTCATGATAAATTTTGGTTAATAGTTAGTTAGCCCAAAAAATGCCATAAAAGCACATATACCTCTCAAATGGATTGATTAGAAGGGAAAGCTGTGAGGACAAGTTCTGGGTTAAATAGTCATACACTTAAATATAACAATTCCCAAAAAAGTCTGAGTCTCAATTTAGCTTTAATTGGAGGAAATGAAAGGAAGGAGAATAGTGGAGGGATCCTAATTGGATTGATAATAGTTAATTATAAGCGGCTCTTCGTTCTTATACCAGCTGGTAGGTTCTAAGTACAAACAACCATCTTCTAATGAAAAACCAAAACGAAAAGTTCTCGATTTTCCTTCAATGTCAAGGTTCATTATTCTTCCATCAATGTTAAACAGGGATAAGTTTTCTTTGTTAAACACTAAAGAATCAGGGGGAGGAAAAGGGAATTTTAGAGGTAAATTCTCAGTACCCGGTTCGTCAATGATAGTTACGAGTTTCCATGTTCTAATAAGTTCGTCTGTATTGACAGAATCTGTTAAAAGTTGTTGGATGATTTCCTGATTTAGCGTATCGCGGAGGTAATATTCGGTTAAAATAATATGTTCACCGTTTCCAATGGTACGTACTAAGGAATCTCCTCTGATTTCTAGTTTGTTAAGAGTTTTATTGTTTATTGCTTCGGGAGCAGTCATGGTGCCATCCGATTCCATTTGTAAAGCATAAGCAGCATGAAACTCACGTGGATAATCAAAATACCACATGCTATCATTTTCGATGATCAAATTCCCTTTTCCGTCTAACCATTCTTGGTCAGCATCCATGGCCAGCATTGTTTTTTCAGGATTGTAATCAATATATCGTTTGACACAGCTCCAATGGCCTGAAAAACCAAGCTGAGTGGGTTTAGCTATCGATTCTTTCTCAGTTAAATCTTCTGTTATTTTTGTTTGAGCGCAACTTTGAAGAATTAATAAGGTAAAAAGTGATCCTAGTATGCAATTGAATTGTTTCATCCGATGAAGTAATGTCAGTTGTCTTATCGCTAAGATAATCAAATGATTATAAGATGTTTTCTTTTCTTTATAAGGAGAGAAGTTATTCTGTAATTCTCCAGGGATTGGAGTAGCAGGTAACTTTGTCTTTACGGCAATATCCCAAAAGCGTCATTCCATATTCTTTAGCAAAGTCGATTGCCAAGCTGGATGGAGCTGATACAGCTGCCAGAATAGGAATTTTAGCTCGAAAGGCTTTAGATACAATTTCGTAGGAAACACGACCTGAAACGGCCAAAGCTTTAGCTTTTCCATGATTACCATTCAAGATCAAATCACCAATCACTTTGTCCACAGCATTGTGCCGTCCGATATCTTCCCGAATAGCCAGGAGATTTTTATTAATGTCAAAAGCTGCTGCGGCATGTGAGCCTCCGGTTTCAATAAATTTAAGCTGTTGCTTATGCATTTCCTCCTGAAAGTGCTGAATGTCTCGAACTGAAAAACGCTCTTTAGATTGTAATTGGTCTCCACTTACTTCCAAATCATCCAATGATAATTTGCCACAAATACCACAGGAGGAAACCGATAACAAGCTGCGACTACTCAAAAAGCCTTCTCCCAATTCTGCAGAATCAATTTGAACGTCCATCTGGTCAAGTTGTCCACTTTTGTTTCGCTTCTCAATAAGTTGCGGTTGAGCATCTTTCTTTAAAACATCTTCGGCATAGAGTAAACCAATTGTGAGTTCCAATTCATCTCCAGGAGTTTGCATAACAACCGTAAAAGGTTTGCCATTGATGCTTATTTCCAGCGCCTGCTCAACAGTCAAAGGGTCAGTTACTTTGGTAACCGACCCTTTTTCAAATTTTTGTCCTTCGTATTTAAGAACTGAGCTCATGCTCACATTATGATAAACCGGAAATTTTTCCGTTGTTGTCTATTTCCATTCCTTCAGAGGCAGGTGTTGCAGGAAGTCCTGGCATACGCATCATTTTACCTAAAATAGGAATAATGAATCCGGCTCCAGCGGCAAATTCAAACTCTCGAACGTTTACATTAAATCCTGATGGACGTCCTAATAGCTTATCGTTGTCAGAGAATGACTTTTGTGTTTTAGCCATACAAATAGGTAAATGTTGCATTCCCAGATCACGAATCTTAGCTAAATCAGATTCAGCCTTTTTAGAGTATTCAACATCTGTTGCTCCGTAAATTTCACGAGCAATAGTGGCAATCTTTTCCTTAATAGGATTGTTCCAATCGTACAATTGTTTGAAGTTGTTTGATCCGGATTCGATTGACTCAACTACCGCATGTGCTAAGTCGGTCATTCCATCACCTCCGTCAGCCCAACCTCTGGCTACTACGGCTTTAACGCCTTTTTCAGAACATCTGTTTTTGATCAATTCTACCTCTGCTTCAGAATCAGAAGGGAAAGCATTAACTGCAACAACTGGATTTAATCCGAATTTTTGCATGTTTTCAATGTGTTTTTCAAGGTTTTCTAAGCCTTTTGAAACTCTATCTGTATCAGGTGTATTGTATTCTTCTTTTGTAGCTCCACCGTGGTGACGAAGTGCTCTAATCGTAGCAACTAAAACTACAGCTTTTGGTTTTAATCCACCACTTACACATTTGATGTTTAGGAATTTTTCTGCTCCTAAATCGGCACCAAAACCAGCTTCAGTTACAACATAGTCTGAGAGGGAAAGTCCCATTTTAGTTGCCAAAATAGTATTGGTTCCTTGTGCAATATTAGCGAAAGGTCCTCCGTGAATAATGGCTGGATTTCCTTCTAAAGTTTGAACTAGGTTTGGTTGAACGGCATCTTTCAATAAGATCGCCATTGCATTTTCAGCATTTAAGTCTCTAGCATAAATTGGCTTTTTGTCGTAGGTTAATCCAACATAAATGTTCCCCAATCTGCGTTTTAGATCTTCAAAATCCTCAGCCATACATAAAATGGCCATCACCTCAGAGGCAGGAGTAATGTTGAAACCATCTTCTCTTGGAATTCCGTTTCCAGTTCCTCCCAATCCAATCACGATGTCTCTCAAAGCACGATCATTCATGTCCATCACCCTTTTCCAACCAATGGTTCTAGGGTCAATTCCAAGACTACGTGTTTTAGATTGAATGTTGTTATCAATTAAAGCAGAAAGCAAGTTGTTTGCCTTTTCAACTGCTGAAAAATCTCCAGTAAAGTGAAGGTTGATATCCTCCATAGGAACTACTTGTGAGTAACCACCACCGGCAGCTCCACCTTTAATTCCAAAAACAGGTCCTAAAGAAGGCTCACGAAGCACAACCGTGGTTTGCTTACCGATTTTATTCATTCCTTCTGTTAAACCAATAGAGGTAGTTGTTTTTCCTTCTCCGGCAGGAGTAGGGGTTAAAGCTGTTACCAAAATCAAGTTATTTGATTCAATTTTGTCTTTGTTAATTAGACTAAGTGGAATTTTAGCTTTGTATTTTCCGTACAATTCCAGATCATCTTCTGAAATGTTCAACTTTGCCGCAATGTTCTTAATGTGCGCCATTTCAGCCGCTTGGGCTATCTCAATATCGGTAAGAAATTTGGTCTCCATGGAATCTTTAAAATTAGTGGAGATGAAGATACTAAATTTTTGAAATTATCAGATCGGTGAAAAAATGAACAAATGATTATTTTTAAGTAAATACGGTGAATTTTATCGATCCATTTTCAAAGTCTTCATGGCTTTCTCAAAGTCACTTTTTACAATTTGGAAAACTCCTATTTCCGCGTCAGACTTATATGTGAAACGAAAAATCCAATTTTTCCATCCAAAATAATAGCTTTTAAAATTGAATTTTGTTTCTCCGTTATCGTGCTCAAAGAATGCCCATTTTATATCAATATTGTCTATATTTCTCTTACCTCGGTCATATAATTTTACATTTTCGAGTTTAAATAAGTCTTTAGTATATTCAAAAGCTTTTTTTGCTGATAAGCTGTTTATTGTATTGTTTTTGGCTGAATCAGAAGGAAAAGCTTCTATTATAATGGAGGGATAATGAAAGGATCCATTAATAAAAACTTCAGAACGTAATTTTTGAATACAATGTTCATTTTCTTCACAGGAATAGTCATATTCCCAGCTTTCTGGAATTTTTATACTAAAACCATATTTATCATAACGGAGATAGTCTAGTGAAAAGGAAAAAGTAGAGAATAGGCAAAGAAGCAAAAGTAATCTGTTTTTCATCGTGTTTAGTTTTTGATTTCGATGATTTTAAGTTCGGTACGTTGGTTGATTTGGTGAAGAATTCCTTGTTTATTGAGCGGAGCATCAGCAATTTCGCCATCTGGAATAATAGGTTCAGATTCTCCATAGCCCTTCGCTTTAATGTGAAATCGATCCACGCCAAACTTATTCATGAGTAAGCTAACCAATTTTTTTGCTTGTTCATAAGAGACGTCTTCATTGTGTGAATGATTTCCTCT